>NZ_JUUO01000007.1 GCF_001074975.1 Streptococcus pseudopneumoniae
CCGTACTCAAGTACAGCCTGCGGCTAGTTTCCTAGTTTGCTCTTTGATTTTCATTGAGTATAATAATTCAAAACTGATTGTGATGGGACTATTCTAACTTTAGAATCCTTCAAAAATTAACATTTAAGGCTATCAATGGCTTAGAATAGTGCGAAAACATTTAGTTTATAGGAATTCTAGGTCTAGGATTACATGGATATTTATGAAGTTAGGGTGTTCGATAGATAGAATTGTTCTATTCTGAAAGATTTGGACTGTCAATTGTATAGGATAGTATTATTCTATGCTGGATTCAAGTAACAATGATTTGATAGATAATATTAAAGAAAAATCAAAATCATAATTTTGTTTAATATGGTATAATATTTCTAATATTTTAAACATAATGAGGTAGTAATTTATGGATGAAGTTTTATTTTTTGGCGAAGATGACTTTGATATTCTTGATATTGACGGTTATGAACTAAAACCCTCATCGTTTTTTAATAAGTTACCAGAAATAGCCGAACCTTTAGTCAAAAATGCAAATAAAATTTTATCTGAAGTAGAAAAAATGTTATATTCTGCTCCAACCTTTATCAGTGTTGTCCAATCTAGTATACCTGAAGAGATTTTTCAGGCAATTCTTTCTCCAGAACAACGGGAACAAATTGCGCAAGGAGCGTTAAAATTAATGACAAAGAAAGATGGCTCTCTCTTGGCGGTATTAGTAGATACTAATACTAATAAAGTCATTGGAAATGTACCATTGAAATCTGTTAAGTTGACACCAGAATTAAATAAAGCGTTAGCCGATTATTCGTCACAAATTCAAATGGCTCAGATTGCAGAGGAGATTCAAAATGTACAATATGCTATTGAGGACGTTAGAAAAGGACAGGAATCAGATAGACTTGCAATAGCCTATAGTTGTCAACAGAAACTCTTGCAAGCTAGGGAGATATCGGATCCAAACATTAGAACAATGATGTTACTGCAAGTTATTTCAGATGCAGAAGATAGTAGAAATCTCTTAATGCTTAGTCAAAAATCAAATGTAAATTTTATCAAAGAACAGCCAGATTCTACTTGGGGTAAGTTATTAAAAGGGGATAAACCAGATAAAATTGAAGCTCGTATGAATGAGACCAGAGATGGATTAGCAGCTGTAAATATCGTTTCACTATCAGCAGCAATAGCTTATAATGAGTTGGGCGAGAAAAAAGCTGCTCAAAAAAGTTTGGATTACTTTGGGAAATTTATTAACGAAACTTATCTCAGTTCTCAAGAATTAGTAGAGAGACTTGATTTACTTGATCCTTCGCCTACAAATTACTGGACAAAAGAATTGCCAAAAATTGAAACTTCTATAATGAAATTGCCAAATAAACCAGATTCTATTGAGACAGAGGTGTTAGAATGAAAGAAATAAAAAAATGCAAGACATGTACAAGGGATTTACCATCAAGTTATAAGCACAATAAGTGCGAATCGTGTAGAAACAAAAAAATAGATGAAGCAAAAAAGATACTTAAAGTTGTTGGACAAGTTGGAGGTGTTGTTACTCCAGTTGTAGTTGGTATGTTGATGAATAAAACTAAGAAAAAGAAGAAATAAACTAATCTATTAAGTACCTAGAAAGGAAACTCAATGCCCTACAAATTTTTACTCTTCGACCTCGACCACACCTTGCTTGATTTTGATGCTGCTGAGGATGTGGCTTTAACGCAACTTCTAAAAGAAGAAGGGGTTGCAGATATTCAGGCTTATAAAGATTATTACGTTCCTATGAACAAGGCTCTCTGGAAGGATTTGGAGCAAAAGAAAATCAGCAAACAAGAGCTGGTTAACACGCGCTTTTCTCGTTTATTTGCTCATTTTGGACAGGAAAAAGACGGTAGTTTTTTAGCCCAGCGTTACCAATTTTACCTCGCCCAACAGGGACAAACTTTTTCAGGCGCACATGAACTCTTAGACAGCCTTATCGAGCGAGATTATGAGCTGTATGCTGCGACAAATGGCATTACTGCTATCCAGACAGGGCGTTTGGCTCAATCTGGTCTAGCGCCTTATTTCAATCAAGTCTTTATCTCAGAACAACTGAAAACACAAAAGCCTGATGCTCTTTTCTACGAAAAAATCGGTCAGCAGATTATAGGCTTTAGCAAAGAAAAGACACTGATGATTGGAGATTCTCTAACTGCCGATATTCAAGGTGGCAATAATGCTGGGATTGACACCATCTGGTACAATCCTCATGACCTCGAAAATCACACACAAGCCCAGCCAACCTACGAAGTCCATTCCTATCAAGACTTGTTGGATTGTTTAGATAAACTGTAAAAAGTGGTTTCCATAGCCACTTTTTGCTATAATAGAGGCAGTAAAAACGAAGGAGTCGGCTATGCAACACTCGTCTTGGCATGCTTTGATTAAAGAGCAATTACCTGAGGGTTATTTCGGGAAAATCAATCAGTTTATGGAGCAGGTCTATGCTCAGGGGACTGTTTATCCTCCCAAGGAAAAGGTTTTTCAGGCTCTATTGACAACACCGCTTGAAGAGGTTAAGGTGGTGATTCTAGGGCAAGACCCTTATCATGGGCCAGGTCAAGCTCAGGGCTTGAGTTTTTCTGTACCTGACTCTATCCCAGCTCCGCCATCTTTGCAAAATATCTTGAAAGAATTGTCAGATGATATTGGTGTTAAGAAATCACATGATTTGACAGCTTGGGCTGAGCAAGGAGTCTTACTTCTCAATGCTTGTTTGACGGTTCCTGCTGGACAGGCAAATGGTCATGCTGGGCAGATATGGGAGCCGTTTACTGATGCTGTGATTCAGGTGGTCAATCATCTAGATAGACCTGTAGTCTTTGTACTCTGGGGAGCCTATGCACGTAAGAAGAAGACTTTGGTTACCAATCCTCATCACATGATTATCGAATCAGCCCATCCCAGTCCTTTATCTGTTTACAGAGGATTTTGGGGTTCCAAGCCTTTTTCCAAGGCCAATACATTCTTAAAAGAGACAGGACAAGAGCCAATCGATTGGCTTAGATAAGGAGAAAATATGCCTCAGTTAGCGACGATTTGCTACATTGATAACGGGAAAGAACTGCTCATGCTCCACCGTAATAAGAAGCCCAATGATGTTCATGCAGGGAAATGGATTGGTGTGGGTGGTAAGCTAGAGCGAGGAGAGACCCCTCAGGAATGCGCGGCTCGTGAAATCCTCGAAGAGACAGGTCTCAAAGTTAAGCCAGTTCTAAAAGGTGTTATCACTTTTCCAGAATTTACGCCAGATTTAGACTGGTACACTTATGTTTTTAAGGTGACAGAGTTTGAGGGTGACTTGATTGACTGTAATGAGGGAACCTTAGAATGGGTTCCTTATGATGAAGTTCTAAGCAAGCCAACTTGGGAAGGGGACCACACCTTTGTCGAGTGGCTTTTAGAAGATAAACCATTCTTTTCAGCTAAATTTGCCTATGATGGTGATAAATTATTGGACACTCAAGTGGATTTCTATGAATAAAGGAGAAAGCAGATGCTACTAATCAAAAATGGCCGTGTAATGGATCCCAAGTCTGGTTTGGATCAAGTGTGTGATATTTTGGTTCAAGATGGGAAAATTATCAAAATTGCGCCTGAAATCAAAGAAGAAGGAGTAGACATCATTGATGCTACAGGTCTTGTAGTTGCTCCTGGTTTGGTTGATATCCACGTTCATTTCCGTGAACCTGGTCAGACCCACAAAGAAGATATCCATACGGGTGCGCTAGCAGCCGCTGCAGGTGGTTTTACAACTGTCGTCATGATGGCTAACACTAGTCCAACCATCTCTGATGTAGAGACTTTGCAAGAAGTTCTCCAGTCAGCTGCCAAAGAGAAGATTAATGTTAAGACGGTTGCGACCATTACTAAAAACTTTAATGGCCAAGATTTGACTGACTTTAAGGCACTCTTAGAATCAGGTGCGGTTGGTTTCTCTGATGACGGTATTCCACTTGAAAGTAGTAAAGTTGTCAAGGAAGCCATGGAAGAAGCCAAAAAGCTTAATACCTTTATTAGTCTTCATGAGGAAGATCCAGGATTGAACGGTGTTCTTGGGTTTAATGAAAACATTGCTAAAGAACATTTCCATATCTGTGGTGCAACTGGGGTGGCTGAGTATGCTATGATGGCGCGTGATGTCATGATTGCCTATGCAACTAAGGCTCATGTCCATATTCAGCATTTGTCTAAGGAGGAAAGTGTTAAAGTAGTGGAGTTTGCTCAAGGTTTGGGTGCGCAAGTCACAGCAGAAGTAGCGCCACAGCATTTTTCTAAGACCGAAGCGCTCCTTTTGACACAAGGTAGCAATGCTAAGATGAATCCACCACTTCGTTTGGAATCAGACCGTCGTGCTGTTATCGAAGGTCTTAAATCAGGCGTCATCACAGTTATCGCAACTGACCACGCGCCTCACCATGCGGATGAAAAAAATGTCGAGGATATTACCAAAGCGCCATCTGGTATGACAGGTTTGGAAACATCTCTTTCTCTCGGATTGACTTATTTGGTCGAAGCTGGCGAGTTAAGTTTGATGGAATTGCTCGAAAAAATGACATACAACCCAGCCAAGCTTTACAACTTTGAAGCAGGTTACTTGGATGAGAATGGTCCAGCGGACATCACTATTTTTGATGCTAAGGCTGACCGCCTTGTGGATTCCCATTTTGCTTCCAAAGCAGCTAATTCACCATTCATCGGTGAAACCTTGAAAGGGCAGGTTAAATATACCATCTGTAAGGGACAAATCGTCTATCAAAACTAGGTGGGAGTCTGCTCTGTAAACAAAAAGAATAGAGAGCCTATATGTACCAAACCCATCATTTTAAAGACAAGTTTATCTTATTTTTAAAGATATTTTTCCCTATCCTGATTTATCAATTTGCCAATTATTCTGCCTCCTTTGTTGATACGACTATGACAGGCCAATACAATACCATGGATTTGGCTGGAGTATCAATGGCAACCAGTATCTGGAATCCTTTCTTTACATTCCTAACAGGGATTGTGTCAGCCCTGGTACCTATCATTGGTCACCATCTTGGTCGAGGCAAAAAGGAAGAGGTTGCGTCTGATTTTTACCAGTTCATCTATCTGGCCTTGGGTCTATCTGTGCTCTTACTGGGGATGGTACTATTCTTGGCACCACCAGTCTTGAATCATATCGGACTAGAAGCACCGGTGGCGGCAGTAGCGGTTCGTTATCTCTGGTTTTTATCTATCGGAATTATCCCCTTGTTGCTCTTTAGTGTCATTCGTTCCTTGCTGGATTCGCTGGGCTTGACCAAACTGTCCATGTACCTCATGCTTTTGTTACTTCCCTTGAATAGTGGATTTAACTATCTCTTGATTTACGGGGCCTTTGGAGTTCCAGAGCTGGGAGGGGCTGGTGCAGGTTTAGGTACTTCCTTGGCCTACTGGGTCTTGCTGGGAATTTCTGTTCTGGTTTTATTTAAACAGGAGAAACTCAAAGCCTTGCATTTTGAGAAACGCATTCCGCTTAATATGGATAAAATCAAGGAAGGAGTTCGCTTAGGTCTGCCTATTGGGGGAACTGTCTTTGCGGAAGTAGCTATCTTTTCCGTGGTTGGTTTAATTATGGCTAAGTTCTCTTCTTTGATAATAGCTAGTCACCAGTCAGCTATGAATTTTTCAACTCTCATGTACGCCTTTCCTATGAGTATCTCATCGGCTATGGCCATTGTCGTTTCCTATGAAGTGGGAGCCAAGCGATTTGATGATGCGAAAACTTATATTGGTCTAGGAAGATGGACAGCCCTCATTTTTGCGGCCTTCACCTTATCCTTCCTTTACATTTTTAGAGGAAGTGTAGCTAGTCTTTATGGTAACGACCCAGAATTTATCGATTTGACAGCGCGTTTTTTGACTTATAGTCTTTTCTTCCAGTTAGCAGATACCTTTGCGGCACCGCTTCAGGGAATTTTACGGGGTTATAAGGATACAGTTATTCCTTTTTACCTTGGTTTGGTTGGTTACTGGGGTGTAGCGATTCCAGTGGCTATGGTATTTGATTCCCTAACAGATTTTGGAGCTTATTCTTATTGGATTGGTTTGATTATTAGTCTAATCGTGAGTGGGGCGCTCTATCGTTGGCGTTTAACTGTTATTATGAAGAAATTTGAATTTTTAGAAAAATCTAAACGCTAAAAAGTTTGTGAAAAAATATTCTTATTAAGAAAATCCCTTGTTCTAATTGGGTTTTCTTTTTTATTTTGTGAAATTTCCTCAAGAAAAACTTTGACAGCATTTTCCAAAAACGGTAAAATAGTAAGGTAAGAAGAAAGTTAGAAAGGCAAGAAGATGTCAACTTTAGATAAAAATCTTTTGCTAGAGATGTTCCGTAAGATGGAAGAAATCCGTCGCATGGACTTAAAAATTGCTCAGTTAGTGAAAAAGGGAAAAGTTCCTGGTATGACTCACTTTTCTGTTGGAGAAGAGGCAGCAAACGTGGGTGCTATGTTAGCTCTCAATCCAGATGATCTGATTACCTCAAACCACCGTGGTCACGGACAAGCTATTGCCAAAGGAATTGACCTCAACGGAATGATGGCTGAAATCCTTGGTAAGTACACTGGAACCTGTAAAGGGAAAGGTGGTTCTATGCATATCGCTGACCTTGATGCCGGTAACCTTGGTGCCAATGGTATCGTAGGTGGTGGTATGGGAATCGCTGTCGGTGCAGCCCTTAGTCAGCAAATGCAAAATACTGGAAAAATCGTCGTTTGCTTCTTTGGTGATGGCGCAACAAATGAAGGTGTATTCCATGAGGCTGTTAATATGGCTTCAATTTGGAATTTACCAGTTATTTTCTACTGTATTAACAATGGTTATGGAATCTCTGCAGATATCAAGAAAATGACTAATGTAGAGCATATCCATCAACGTAGCGCTGCGTATGGAATTCCTGGAATGTTCATCGAAGATGGAAACAACGTTATCGACGTCTATGAAGGATTTAAGAAAGCCGTAGACCATGTTCGTGGTGGTAATGGTCCAGTCTTGATTGAAAGTGTTACTTACCGCTGGCTTGGTCACTCATCATCTGACCCTGGTAAATATCGCACGCGTGAAGAAGTAGAATTGTGGAAACAAAAAGACCCAATCGAAAACCTTCGTAACTACCTTATTGAAAACACTATTGCAAGTGCCGAAGAATTGGAAGAAATCCAAGCGCAAGTCAAGGAAGCAGTAGAAGCTTCTGTTAAATTTGCTGAAGAAAGTCCATTCCCGCCACTAGAATCAGCATTTGAAGATATTTACGCAGACTAAGGAGAAAGAGATAAAATGGAAACAAAAACAATGTCGTTCCGTGACACCATTATCCTTGCTATGTCTGAGGAAATGCGTCGCGATGAAAATGTGTTCTTGATGGGAGAAGATGTTGGGGTCTTCGGAGGAGACTTCGGTACTTCTGTCGGAATGCTTGAAGAATTTGGTCCAGAACGTGTCCGTGACTGTCCGATTTCTGAAGCTGCAATCTCTGGAGCAGCAGCAGGAGCAGCCATGACGGGACTTCGTCCAATCGTCGATATGACCTTCATGGACTTCTCAGTTATTGCCATGGATAATATCGTCAACCAAGCTGCTAAAACACGTTATATGTTTGGTGGTAAAGGTCAGGTTCCAATGACTGTTCGATGTGCTGCTGGTAACGGAGTTGGTTCTGCAGCCCAGCACTCGCAATCACTAGAGTCTTGGTTTACTCACATTCCAGGACTTAAGGTTGTAGCTCCAGGTACACCTGCGGACATGAAAGGACTGCTCAAGTCTTCTATCCGTGATAACAACCCAGTTATTATTCTTGAGTACAAGTCAGAATTTAACCAAAAAGGGGAAGTGCCAGTTGATCCAGACTATACGATTCCACTTGGAGTTGGGGAAATCAAACGTGAAGGTACGGATGTAACAGTTGTTACTTATGGAAAAATGCTCCGTCGTGTGGTTCAAGCTGCTGAAGAATTAGCAGAAGAGGGAATTTCAGTTGAGATTGTTGACCCACGTACCCTCGTTCCGCTTGATAAGGATATCATCATTAACTCAGTGAAGAAGACTGGTAAGGTAGTTCTGGTCAACGACGCTCACAAAACAAGTGGCTACATCGGAGAGATTTCAGCTATCATTTCAGAATCAGAAGCATTTGACTATCTAGATGCACCAATCCGCCGTTGCGCAGGAGAAGATGTGCCAATGCCTTACGCACAAAACCTAGAGAATGCAATGATTCCAACCGTTGAAAGCATCAAAGATGCCATCCGTAAAACATATAACAAAGAATAGGATTACATAAGATAATTTATGTAAAAAATATATCCTGTCACAAGAAGAGTCGGTTCGATAATAACCGACGAAGGATTTAGTAAGTCTACAGGATTTACCGATTGATATCGGCAACCGTAGTAACTTGAGATATATTTCGTATCCAAGTGATTTGAAGAGTTGCGACATGAGTGAGTCGAATCGATAATATTCGACGAATGAATTAGTAAGTCTACAAGGTTGACCGCCTAATAGCGGCAACCGTAACAACTTGAGACACGTTCCGTGTCCAAGTTACTTGTAGAGTTGAATTCGGACGGAGGTCTGCGAAAAAAATATAGATTTCCTTGTGTTCATCGAACACAGCGTCAATCTCCTATTTTTTCATTGCCCTCTGTGTCCTTAATATCTTTAATTAGAGATCGGGCTAAAAGCTTGGAAAAAAGATAAATCTCCTTGACTTCATCGAAGTCTGCGTTGATTTCCTATTTTTCAGTCGCTTTTAAACGCCCTTTGCATCATATAATTGAACTCGGGCTAAAGTCTGTGTGAAAAAGATAAACTCTCCTAGAAACTAAAGTTTCTTCGTCAAGTTTCCTATTTTCACTTTGACTTTTGACGCCCTTAGTATCTTTTAATAGAATAGGAGAGGTCATGGCTGATGACAAGCTAAGAGCGACTCCTGCAGCTAGAAAGTTAGCGGATGATTTAGGAATCAACCTTTACGATATTTCTGGCTCAGGAGCAAACGGTCGTGTCCACAAAGAAGACGTGGAAACATTTAAAGACACTAATGTGGTTCGCATTTCGCCACTTGCAAAACGAATTGCCTTTGAACATAACATTGCATGGCAGGAAATCCAAGGAACTGGTCACCGTGGTAAGATTATGAAGAAGGATGTTTTAGCATTCCTTCCTGAAAATATCGAAAACGATACAATTAAATCACCTGCTCAAATTGAGAAAGTAGAGGAAGTTCCAGATAACGTAACTCCTTATGGTGAAATCGAGCGTATTCCAATGACACCGATGCGTAAGGTCATTGCTCAACGTATGGTTGAATCTTACTTGACTGCACCAACCTTCACGCTTAACTACGATGTCGATATGTCTGAAATGCTTGCACTTCGTAAGAAAGTCCTTGATCCAATCATGGAAGCAACTGGTAAGAAAATTACTGTTACAGACTTGCTTTCACTTGCGGTTGTTAAGACTCTTATGAAACACCCATACATCAACGCTTCATTGACGGAAGATGGTAAGACAATTATCACTCACAATTATGTCAACCTTGCGATGGCGGTTGGAATGGATAATGGTTTGATGACACCAGTTGTTTATAATGCTGAAAAAATGAGTTTGTCTGAGTTGGTAGTTGCCTTCAAAGATGTTATCGGACGTACTTTGGAAGGTAAACTAGCTCCTAGCGAATTGCAAAATTCTACCTTCACCATCAGTAATTTGGGAATGTTTGGTGTTCAATCATTCGGTCCAATCATTAACCAACCGAACTCAGCAATCCTTGGGGTTAGCTCGACAATTGAGAAACCTGTTGTAGTTAATGGTGAAATTGTGATTCGTCCAATTATGAGTCTTGGTTTAACAATTGACCACCGTGTCGTAGATGGTATGGCTGGTGCTAAGTTTATGAAAGACTTGAAAGCGTTGATTGAAAATCCAATCTCAATGTTGGTTTAGAGAATTTATTTTTAGAAATATAGATAAAGGAAGTAAGATATGGCCTTAGAAGTAATTATGCCAAAAGCCGGCGTGGATATGACAGAAGGACAAATCGTCCAATGGAATAAAAAAGTCGGAGAATTTGTTAAAGAAGGAGAAATCCTTTTGGAAATCATGACTGACAAAGTCAGCATGGAATTGGAAGCGGAAGAAGATGGTTACTTGATCGCCATCCTTAAAGGTGATGGCGAGACTGTTCCTGTTACTGAAGTTATCGGATATCTTGGTGAGGAAGGTGAAAATATTCCATCAGCTGGAGCAGCTGCACCAGAAGCTAGTCCAGCACCTGCAGTCAGTGCTTCAAACGATGATGGCAAGAGCGATGATGCTTACGATATCGTCGTTATTGGTGGCGGACCTGCTGGTTATGTATCTGCTATTAAAGCAGCTCAATTAGGTGGTAAGGTTGCTCTTGTTGAGAAATCTGAACTTGGTGGAACATGTTTGAACCGCGGTTGTATCCCAACTAAGACTTACCTTCACAACGCTGAAATTATTGAGAATATTGGTCATGCTGCAAATCGTGGTATCGTGATTGAAAATCCTAACTTCACTGTTGATATGGAGAAACTTTTAGAAACTAAATCTAAAGTTGTGAATACTCTTGTCGGTGGTGTTGCAGGACTTCTTCGTAGCTATGGAGTTGATGTTCATAAGGGTATCGGTACTATTACTAAAGATAAGAATGTCTTGGTAAATGGTTCTGAATTACTTGAAACTAAGAAAATCATCCTTGCTGGTGGTTCTAAAGTAAGTAAGATTAACGTTCCTGGTATGGAATCTCCACTTGTCATGACTAGTGATGATATTCTTGAAATGAATGAAGTACCAGAAAGCCTTGTTATCATCGGTGGTGGGGTTGTTGGTATCGAGCTTGGTCAAGCCTTCATGACATTTGGTTCAAAAGTAACTGTTATTGAAATGATGGACCGCATTGTTCCAGCTATGGATGCGGAAGTATCTAAGAATCTTCGCTTGATTCTTGAACGCAAAGGTATGACTATCTTGACAGGTACTAAACTTCAAGAAATCATTGAAGAAGATGGCAAACTTCGTATCAAGGTTGAAGGAAAAGATGATATCATCGCAAATAAAGCTCTTCTTTCAATCGGTCGTGTTCCAGATCTTGAAGGTATTGGCGATGTTGAGTTTGAATCGGATCGTGGTCGCATCAAGGTCAACGAATACATGGAAACTTCTGTTCCAGGTATCTATGCACCAGGTGATATCAACGGTACTAAGATGTTGGCCCATGCTGCCTTCCGTATGGGTGAAGTAGCTGCTGAAAATGCCCTTAAAGGAAATCACTATGTTGCTAAATTGAACTTGACTCCTGCAGCTATTTACACACTTCCAGAAGTAGCAGCAGTTGGTTTGACAGAAGAACAAGCTCGTGAGAAATATGATGTTCAAATTGGTAAGTTCAACTTTGCTGCTAACGGTCGTGCCATTGCCTCAGATTCTGCTCAAGGTTTCGTAAAAGTCATTGCAGATAAGAAATACGGAGAAATCCTTGGTGTTCATATCATCGGTCCTGCAGCTGCAGAATTGATTAACGAAGCGTCAAGCATTATCGAAATGGAAATTACTGTTGAAGAAATGCTGAATACCATCCACGGACACCCAACCTACTCTGAAGTGATGTACGAAGCATTTGCGGATGTTCTAGGAATGGCTATCCATTCACCTAAGAAAAAATAAAAGAAAATAGATTAGACTGGAAGGTTATTTCCAGTCTCTATCGTATAAGAAGGTATCTCATGAAATACATTATCAATCATTCAAACGACACCGCTTTTAATATCGCCTTGGAAGAATATGCCTTTAAACACCTTTTGGATGAGGATCAAATCTTCCTTCTTTGGATCAATAAACCATCTATCATTGTTGGTCGTCACCAGAATACCATCGAAGAAATCAACCGTGATTATGTTCGAGAAAATGGTATTGAGGTGGTCCGCCGTATCAGCGGTGGTGGAGCTGTTTACCACGATTTAAATAACCTCAACTACACGATCATCTCAAAAGAAGATGAAAACAAGGCTTTTGACTTTAAGAGCTTCTCAACTCCAGTTATCAATACACTAGCTCAACTTGGGGTTAAGGCTGAATTTACAGGTCGTAACGACTTAGAAATCGACGGTAAGAAATTCTGTGGTAATGCCCAAGCCTATATCAATGGCCGTATCATGCACCACGGTTGCTTGCTCTTTGACGTTGATTTGTCAGTCCTTGCTAATGCCCTCAAGGTTTCAAAAGATAAATTTGAATCAAAAGGTGTGAAATCTGTTCGTGCTCGTGTGACCAATATTATCAATGAATTACCAGAAAAAATCACAGTCGAAGAATTCCGTGATTTACTCTTGGAATACATGAAAAAAGAGTACCCAGAGATGACTGAATACGTTTTTTCTGAGGAAGAATTAGCTGAAATCAATCGAATCAAGGATACTAAGTTTGGTACTTGGGACTGGAACTACGGTAAATCACCTGAATTTAACGTCCGTCGTGGAACCAAATTCACTAGTGGTAAGGTGGAAGTCTTTACTAATGTTACTGAATCAAAAATCCAAGATATCAAGATTTATGGGGACTTCTTTGGTATTGAAGACGTTGCTGCAGTAGAAGATGTTCTTCGTGGAGTGAAATACGAACGCGAAGATGTCCTTAAAGCCCTAGAAACTATTGATATTACACGTTACTTCGCTGGTATTAGCCGTGAAGAAATCGCTGAAGCGGTAGTGGGATAAAGAAAAGCCATTTGTTAGTCATTGTGGATTGAAGAAAAGATATCATATGGATAGGACAAGTCTTGAAACCAGCTGAACCATAATCAAAAAGAAATCACTTCCAATCCTTAATAAAAAACTAGGGAGTATTGCTCTTAATCAACTAAATACATTGAATATAGAGCCAAAAAATCAGTATTAGATTGACTGTAAGGTGACACAGATGAGAGTTGTTTTTTGATTTCTTCTAGCTATAAATATCCCAAAAGACTATTATCTCTTATAGTTGAACTGTACCCCAAAAGTTAGATAGAGAAAATCTAATTTTTGGGGTATTTTATAAGGCTCTTTTTAGTATCAAAAGATGTTGAAGAATGTAGATGTAACCTTTCGACTTAATCCTATTTATTGATCACTATCCAATGAAAGTGAAAAGGATGGAAAAAAGCTTGAATTTATGATATAATTTATTTTAAAGACCTTATTAGAAATCTTGAAAGAGTATTAAAAACTTAGAATGAGAAAAATTGTTATCAATGGTGGATTACCACTACAAGGTGAAATCACTATTAGTGGTGCTAAAAATAGCGTTGTGGCCTTAATTCCAGCTATTATATTGGCTGATGATGTGGTGACTTTGGATTGCGTTCCAGATATCTCGGATGTAGCAAGTCTTGTCGAAATCATGGAATTGATGGGAGCTACTGTTAAGCGTTATGACGATGTATTGGAGATTGACCCAAGAGGTGTTCAAAATATTCCAATGCCTTATGGAAAAATCAATAGTCTTCGTGCATCTTATTATTTTTATGGAAGTCTTTTAGGTCGCTTTGGTGAAGCCACAGTTGGCTTGCCTGGAGGGTGTGACCTTGGTCCTCGCCCGATTGACCTACACCTTAAGGCTTTTGAAGCTATGGGGGCTACTGTTAGCTACGAGGGAGATAACATGAAGTTATCTGCTAAAGATACAGGACTTCATGGCGCAAGTATTTACATGGATACAGTTAGTGTCGGTGCAACGATTAATACGATGATTGCTGCGGTTAAAGCGAATGGTCGTACTATTATTGAAAATGCAGCCCGTGAACCTGAGATTATTGATGTTGCAACTCTCTTGAATAATATGGGTGCCCACATCCGTGGGGCAGGAACTAATATCATCATTATTGATGGTGTTGAAAGATTACATGGAACGCGTCATCAGGTGATTCCAGATCGTATTGAAGCTGGAACATATATATCTTTAGCTGCTGCAGTCGGCAAGGGGATTCGTATAAATAATGTACTATACGAACACTTAGAAGGATTCATTGCTAAGCTGGAAGAAATGGGAGTGAGAATGACTGTATCTGAAGACAGCATTTTTGTCGAAGAGCAGTCTAATTTGAAAGCAATCAATATTAAGACAGCTCCTTACCCAGGCTTTGCTACCGATTTGCAACAACCGATTACCCCACTTTTACTAAGAGCGAATGGTCGTGGTACAATTGTCGATACGATTTACGAAAAACGTGTAAATCATGTTTTTGAACTAGCAAAGATGGATGCGGACATTTCGACAACAAATGGTCATATTTTGTACACGGGTGGACGTAGTTTGCGTGGGGCCAGTGTTAAAGCGACTGACCTACGAGCTGGGGCTGCACTAGTCATTGCTGGGCTTATGGCTGAAGGTAAAACTGAAATTACAAATATCGAGTTTATCTTACGTGGTTATTCTGATATTATCGAAAAATTACGTAATCTAGGAGCAGATATTAAACTAGTCGAAGATTAAACCGTAGGGGTGTTTATGAATATTTGGACCAAATTAGCAATGTTTTCTTTTTTTGAAACGGATCGCTTGTATTTGCGTCCTTTCTTTTTTAGTGATAGTCAGGACTTCCACGAGATAGCCTCAAATCCAGAAAATCTTCAATTTATTTTCCCAACTCAGGCAAGTCTGGAAGAAAGTCAATATGCATTAGCGAATTATTTTATGAAGTCCCCTTTGGGAGTGTGGGCAATTTGTGACCAAAAAAATCAACAAATGATTGGTTCTATTAAATTTGAGAAGTTAGATGAAATCAAAAAAGAAGCTGAGCTTGGCTATTTTTTGAGAAAAGATGCTTGGTCGCAAGGATTTATGACAGAGATTGTTAGAAAAATTTGTCAGCTTTCTTTTGAGGAATTTGGTTTAAAACAATTATCCATCATTACCCACCTTGAAAATGAAGCGAGTCAAAAGGTTGCTCTAAAGTCTGGATTCCGTTTGACTCGTCAGTTTAAGGGAAGTGATCGCTACACAAGAAAAATGCGGGATTATCTTGAATTTCGGTATGTAAAAGGAGAATTCAATGAGTAAGCATCAGGAAATTCTAAGCTATTTGGAAGAATTGCCTGTCGGAAAGAGGGTTAGTGTTCGTAGTATTTCTAACCATCTGGGGGTCAGTGATGGAACGGCCTATCGCGCTATCAAGGAAGCTGAAAACCGTGGAATTGTGGAGACCCGTCCTAGAAGTGGTACTATCCGTGTTAAATCCCAGAAAGTCGCGATTGAAAGATTAACTTTTGCTGAAATTGCAGAAGTGACTTCTTCTGAGGTTCTGGCTGGACAAGAAGGTTTAGATAGAGAATTTAGTAAGTTCTCTATCGGTGCCATGACTGAGCAAAATATCTTATCTTACCTTCATGATGGGGGGCTCTTGATTGTTGGAGACCGTACTCGTATTCAATTGTTAGCATTGGAAAATGAAAATGCAGTCCTGGTTACAGGTGGGTTTCAGGTTCATGATGATGTGCTTAAACTGGCCAATCAAAAAGGGATTCCTGTTCTGAGAAGCAAGCATGATACTTTCACTGTCGCGACCATGATCAATAAAGCCTTGTCAAATGTTCAAATCAAAACAGATATTTTGACAGTTGAGAAACTTTACCGTCCGAGTCATGAGTATGGTTTTCTGAGAGAGACAGATACAGTTAAAGATTATTTGGACTTGGTACGTAAGAATCGTAGTAGTCGTTTTCCGGTTATCAATCAACATCAGGTTGTTGTGGGAGTTGTTACCATGAGAGACGCTGGTGACAAGTCACCAAGTACCACAATTGACAAGGTCATGTCTCGTAGTCTATTTTTAGTTGGATTATCGACAAATATTGCCAATGTGAGTCAACGGATGATAGCTGAAGACTTTGAAATGGTACCAGTTATTCGAAATAATCAAACCCTGCTTGGGGTTGTAACCAGACGAGATGTCATGGAGAAAATGAGTCGTTCTCAAGTTTCTGCTCTACCAACTTTTTCAGAGCAGATTGGTCAAAAACTTTCTTACCACCATGATGAAGTAGTCATTACAGTGGAACCTTTTATGCTTGAGAAGAATGGTGTTTTATCTAATGGTGTGTTGGCAGAAATTCTGACCCACATGACCCAAGATTTAGTTGTGAATAGTGGGCGCAATCTTATCATCGAGCAGATGCTAATCTACTTTTTGCAGGCTGTTCAGATAGATGATATATTGCGCATTCAAGCACGGATTATTCATCATACGAGACGGTCAGCTATTATTGACTACGATATTTATCATGGTCACCAGATTGTTTCAAAAGCAAATGTGACTGTTAAAATTAATTAGAAACTAGGAGAAAAGATGATAACATTAAAATCAGCTCGTGAAATCGAAGCTATGGATAAGGCCGGTGATTTTCTAGCAAGTATTCATATCGGCTTGCGTGATTTGATTAAGCCTGGCGTAGATATGTGGGAAGTTGAAGAATATGTCCGCCGTCGTTGTAAGGAAGAAAACTTCCTTCCGCTTCAGATTGGGGTTGACGGTGCCATGATGGACTATCCTTATGCTACCTGCTGCTCTCTTAACGATGAAGTTGCTCACGCTTTCCCTCGTCATTATATCTTGAAGGATGGTGATTTGCTCAAGGTTGATATGGTTTTGGGAGGTCCTATTGCTAAATCTGACCTGAATGTCTCAAAATTAAACTTCAACAATGTGGAACAAATGAAAAAATACACTCAGAGCTATTCTGGTGGTTTAGCAGACTCATGTTGGGCTTATGCTGTTGGTACACCGTCCGAAGAAGTGAAAAATCTGATGGATGTAACCAAAGAAGCTATGTACAAGGGAATAGAGCAAGCTGTTGTTGGAAATCGTATCGGTGATATCGGTGCGGCCATTCAAGAATACGCTGAAAGTCGTGGTTACGGTGTAGTGCGTGATTTGGTTGGTCATGGTGTTGGCCCAACAATGCACGAAGAACCAATGGTTCCTAACTATGGTATTGCTGGTCGTGGCCTTCGTCTCCGTGAAGGAATGGTTTTGACAATTGAACCAATGATTAATACTGGTGACTGGGAAATTGATACAGATATGAAGACCGGTTGGGCGCATAAGACCATTGACGGTGGATTGTCATGTCAGTATGAACACCAATTCGTGATTACAAAAGATGGTCCTGTTATCTTGACTAGTCAAGGTGAAGAAGGAACTTATTAAAATAATTAAAGCCAGATTGAAGAAAAAGTCGACTTAGACAACTTTCTTCAATCTTTTTCTTTTATTTATAATGAAATGAAAGAAAAAGTGAACACCTTGAACGCGAAATTCAAATCCATTTCTGACAATGTTTTATAATTAATTGATTTTTCTAGATTTTATGTCAATCTACTATAGAAACCACGGTGTACTATTTTAGGCTAAATTCATTATAACGTCATAGTGAATACAGCTAATCGTAGCAAACTTGATACAAATTTTAACATTTATAGTACAATAGGTTTAGATTCTTAAGAAAGTTGGTTCTTTTTTGGAAACGATAGTATTTTCAGTCTCCGTGTTTTTAGCAGGGGTCTTGTCCTTTTTTTCTCCTTGTATTTTTCCTCTTTTGCCAGTTTATGCTGGAATTTTATTGGATGATCAGGAAAGTGCAAAAAGTTTTTCCTTATTTGGAAGAAAAGTCGCTTGGTCAGGATTGATTCGAACACTTTGCTTTATCTCAGGTATTTCTCTCATTTTCTTTATTCTAGGCTTTGGTGCTGGTTACTTTGGTAATATCCTCTATGCCAATTGGTTTCGCTATACTATGGGAACGATTATTATCATTTTAGGTCTTCACCAGATGGAAATTTTCCATTTTAAGAAATTAGAGGTTCAAAAAAGCTTTACTTTTAAGAAATCATCAGCCAATCGTTATTGGTCAGCTTTTTTACTTGGTATTACCTTTAGCTTTGGTTGGACGCCTTGTATTGGTCCAGTTTTGAGTTCTGTTTTAGCACTTGCGGCTTCTGGAGGCAATGGCGCTTGGCAAGGAGCAATTTATACTCTTATTTATACTCTGGGGATGGCCATTCCCTTCTTGGTCTTGGCCCTAGCTTCAGGCGTAGTGATGCCATATTTTAGTAAAATCAAACGTCATATGATGTTACTGAAGAAAATTGGTGGTTTCCTTATTATTTTAATGGGAATTTTGTTACTATTAGGACAAGTAAATGTTCTAGCTGGAATTTTTGAATAAAGGAGAACAAATGAAAAAAGTAATGTTTGCTGGCTTAATCCTCTTGTCATTAGTTGTATTGATGGCCTGTGGTGAGGAAGAGACTAAAAAGACTCAAGCACCAGAACAAACCCCAAAACAACAGCAACAAACGACTGTACAACAAATTGCTGTTGGAAAAGAGGCTCCAGACTTTACCTTGCAATCAATGGATGGCAAAGAAGTCAAGTTATCTGATTTTAAGGGTAAAAAAGTCTATTTGAAGTTTTGGGCTTCATGGTGTGGACCATGTAAGAAAAGTATGCCCGAGTTGATGGAATTAGCTGCGAAACCAGATCGTGATTTCGAAATTCTTAGTGTCATTGCACCAGGGATTCAAGGTGAAAAAACGGTTGAGCAATTCCCACAGTGGTTCCAGGAACAAGGGTATAAGGATATCCCAGTTCTTTATGATACCAAAGCAACCACCTTCCAAGCTTATCAAATTCGAAGCATTCCTACAGAATACCTAATTGATAGTCAAGGAAAGATTGGAAAGATTCAATTTGGTGCTATCAGCAATGCGGATGCAGAAGCAGCCTTTAAAGAAATGAACTAAAATAGATAAAGAGAATCTGATTACAAGAGAGTAGTCAGATTTTTTTAGAAAATTGTTTTATAAATATTCACAAGTCTCCCATATTTATGGTAAAATAGAATCATCATTTTATTTTGGAGTCAAAGATGAATATATTTAGAACAAAGAATGTTAGTTTGGATAAAACGGAGATGCACAGGCATTTGAAGTTATGGGATTTGATTTTGCTGGGTATTGGAGCCATGGTAGGAACAGGCGTCTTTACAATTACAGGTACTGCAGCTGCTACGCTTGCTGGTCCAGCTCTAGTGATTTCAATCGTCATTTCTGCCTTGTGTGTGGGATTATCAGCACTATTTTTTGCAGAATTTGCCTCGCGAGTACCTGCTACAGGTGGTGCCTACAGTTATCTCTATGCTCTTTTAGGAGAATTTCCAGCTTGGTTGGCTGGCTGGTTAACAATGATGGAGTTCATGACAGCCATATCGGGTGTGGCTTCGGGTTGGGCAGCTTATTTTAAAGGCTTGCTCTCTCAATACGGGATAGCCCTTCCTCAGGCTTTAAATGGTACCTTTAATCCTCAAGCAGGGACATTTGTTGATTTATTGCCTATTCTTGTCTTGGTCATGGTGACTTTGCTTGTTTTACTAAATGCCAAGGCAGCCTTACGCTTTAATTCGATTCTAGTTATTTTGAAATTTTCCGCTTTAGCTCTCTTTGTTTTGGTAGGAATTTGGAATATTAAGCTTGATAATTGGAGTAATTTTGCCCCCTATGGTTTTGGACAAATCTATGGTGCTAGTACTGGTATTATGGCTGGTGCGTCCTTGATGTTCTTTGGTTTTTTGGGCTTTGAATCCATCTCTATGGCTGTAGATGAGGTCAAGACTCCTCAAAAAAATATTCCGAGAGGGATTGTCTTATCACTTTCTATTGTAACCATTCTCTATGCCTTGGTGACCCTTGTTTTGACTGGTGTGGTCCATTATAGCCATCTAAATGTCGATGATGCCGTTGCCTTTGCTCTTCGTAGTATTGGCATTAGTTGGGCAGCTAATTATGTGTCATTAGTGGCTATCTTGACCTTGATTACGGTTTGTATCTCGATGACCTATGCCCTATCTCGTATGATTTACAGTTTAGCGCGCGATGGCTTAATGCCCGCTGCCTTTAAAGAATTAACAAAAACAAGCAAGGTACCCAAAAATGCTACTATCTTGACCGGTCTAGCTTCAGCTGTAGCAGCAGGAATCTTCCCTCTTTCTAGTATCGCAGCCTTCTTAAATATTTGTACCTTAGCCTACTTGATCATGCTAGCTTACGGCCTGATTCGTTTACGGAAGGAAAAAGGGATGCCAAAAGCTGGAGAATTTAAGACACCATTGGTACCCCTGTTACCAATTTTATCAATTATCATTTGTCTATCCTTCATGTTGCAGTATAATATGGAAACCTGGATTGCTTTCCTGATTGCTTTGTTGATAGGAAGTCTTATTTACTTTACTTATGGTTATAAACATTCTACCATAGAAGAATAATACTCTTCGAAAATCTCTTCAAACCACGTCAGCGTCGCCTTACCGTAGGTATAGGTAACTGACTTCGTCAGTCTTATCTACAACCTCAAAGCAGTGCTTTGAGCAACCTGCAATTAGCTTCTTAGTTTGCTTTTTGATTTTCATTGAGTATATAAAGTGAGAATCTGTTGAGTTGTTGAAACTCAGCAGATTTTTATATGTGAAAGAAATTTCAATTTTTTTCTTAAAATAGCTTGACAGATTAAATTTTTAGGAGTAGAATGTTTACCAGTTAATTAAATAGTTAAGGGGTTATCCATGAAAAAACAAAGTTTATTTTTAGTATTGTTAAGTGTCTTTCTTTTGTGTTTAGGGGCTTGTGGTCAAAAGGAAAGCCAGGCAGGGAAAGGGATGAAAATTGTGACCAGTTTCTATCCTATCTACGCTATGGTCAAGGAAGTATCTGGTGACTTGAATGATGTTCGAATGATTCAGTCAAGTAGTGGGATCCATTCCTTTGAACCTTCGGCAAATGACATCGCGGCCATCTATGATGCAGATGTCTTTGTTTACCATTCTCATACGCTCGAATCTTGGGCAGGAAGTCTGGATCCCAATCTAAAAAAATCTAAAGTTAAGGTTTTAGAGGCTTCAGAGGGAATTACTTTAGACCGCGTCCCAGGGCTAGAAGATGTGGAAGCAGGGGATGGAGTTGATGAAAAAACGCTCTATGACCCTCACACTTGGCTAGATCCTGAAAAAGCTGGCGAAGAAGCTCAGATTATTGCTGATAAACTTTCAGAGGTGGATAGTGAGCATAAAGAAACTTACCAGAAAAATGCGCAAGCCTTTATCAAAAAAGCTCAAGAATTGACTAAGAAATTTCAGCCTAAATTTGAAAAAGCGACTCAGAAAACATTTGTAACACAACATACGGCCTTTTCTTATCTAGCGAAGAGATTTGGACTTAATCAACTTGGTATTGCAGGTATTTCTCCTGAACAAGAACCAAGTCCAAGACAACTAACAGAAATTCAGGAATTTGTTAAAACCTATAAGGTTAAAACGATTTTTACAGAAAGTAACGCTTCTTCAAAAGTAGCTGAAACTCTTGTCAAATCAACAGGTGTGGGTCTTAAAACTCTGAATCCTTTAGAGGCAGACCCACAAAATGACAAGACTTACCTAGAAAATCTTGAAGAAAATATGAGTGTATTAGCTGAAGAATTAAAGTGAGGAAAGAATGAAAATCAATAAAAAATATGTAGCGGGTTCGGTGGCAGTTCTTGCCCTAAGTGTTTGCTCATACGAACTTGGGCGGTATCAAGCTACTCACTTCAAGAAAGATTCTAATCGAGTTGCTTATATAGACGGTGATCAGGCTGGTCAAAAGGCTGAGAACTTGACACCAGATGAAGTCAGTAAGAGAGAGGGAATCAATGCCGAACAAATCGTTATTAAGATTACGGATCAAGGTTATGTGACTTCTCATGGTGATCATTATCATTACTATAATGGCAAGGTTCCTTATGATGCTATTATCAGTGAAGAACTGCTGATGAAAGATCCAAATTATCAGTTGAAGGATTCAGATATTGTCAATGAAATCAAGGGTGGTTATGTCATTAAGGTAGACGGGAAATACTATGTTTACCTCAAGGATGCGGCTCACGCGGACAATATTCGGACAAAAGAAGAGATTAAACGTCAGAAACAGGAACACAGTCATAATCATAATACAAGTACAGATAATGCTGTTGCTGCTGCCAGAGCTCAGGGACGTTATACAACGGATGATGGTTATATCTTCAATGCATCTGATATCATAGAAGATACAGGCGATGCCTATATCGTCCCTCATGGCAATCACTTCCACTATATTCCTAAGAGTGATTTGTCTGCCAGTGAATTAGCTGCCGCTCAAGCCTTCTTATCTGGAAAAGGTGGTCAATTAAGTACGGTTGAATATCGTTCAAGCAGGGGAGAAACAAGATCTAATGTGAGAACGAGTCAATCTGAGACTCCTCAAAATCCTGCAACAGCTCCTGAAAGTCAAAACGAGGACTTAGCTAGTCTTCTTCAAGAATTGTACGCTTTACCACTTAGCCAACGTCATGTGGAGTCTGAT
>NZ_JUUO01000068.1 GCF_001074975.1 Streptococcus pseudopneumoniae
TTTAATTTTAAGAAATATCTTACAGAAAGCCTACAACAGTGGGCTTTTTGCTTTGTCTTAAAACGTTGATTTCTGGGTTTGTCCCCCTTTTTGTCCCCCTTCACAAAGAACTTACAGCTTTCTCATAAAATGAGACGGCTGTTTTTGCTTTTTCTTTGGAGAGATGACTGTAAGTGTCCATAGTCATAGCTAGTGTAGAATGACCTAGACGGTGTTGTAATTCTTTATATGGTATTCCAGAATTTAGCAAAAGACTAGCGTGTGTGTGTCTAAAACCGTGGAATCCAATATTAGGTACACCAGCATGTTTGAAACGTGTGTTTAAACGAGTTGATAGTGTTTTATTGTTTGGGTATTTATGAATAAAATCTGAGAATACAACAGTTTCAGTTCGACCAAGTTTCCAAGCTTCTTGCCTTTGTCTTTTTTGATACACTTTTAAGACCTCTATAGTTTGTGGGTCAATATCAATTGTGCGATAACTTGCCTCAGACTTTGGGCTATTAATCTCACCTAAATGATTTAGTGTCTTTGTAATATTCACAGTTGCATTATGTAGGTCAATATCTGACCAGTGTAGAGCTAAGGCTTCGTTAATACGGCAACCAGTAGCAAGAAGAAACTTGTACAAAGTAATTTCATAGATATTTCTATATATTGCTAAGTTAGCCTCTTCTAGATAGCTGAGAAATTGCTTTAACTCTAAGTTATTAAAGTGTTTTACTTTGTTTCTACCCTTTTTTATTTTACGAGGAAGAATAACTTCACGAGCTGGATTTATATCAATAATCTGCATTGTCACAGCATATTGTAGGATACGTTTATTTAGCGCGTGAATTTTATCATAGTGTAGAAATGCGCCCTCTTCTCTTTTGTTAGCACGTAGAGCTAGTTGATTAACAATGCGTTGGATAGTTGGAGTGGTTAACTTATCTAACCTATAAGAACCAAATAGAGGAATCACATGGTTAGCTAGTAGTCGTTTTACTGAATCTTGTGTATTTGGTTTTACTGTGTGTTGATAGCTTTCCCACCATAATTGAGCTACTTCTTCATAGCTTGTTAGTGGAATGGTTTCCTTCTTAGTAGAGCCATTATTTTGGAATTCGGCTTTAGCTAATTGAGCTTTTTTCTTCAATTCAGTTTTAGTTCTAGCTGTCAGATTAGCCTTTATTTTTTTCCCTGTGAGTTTATCTACTCCTAGGTATACTTTTGCACGATATACAGTGTCACCGTTTTGTTTCTTGATTTCTGCTATTTTCATTTCTTAACCTTTCTAACATCAGTAGGCAAGCTGTAAAAGGTTATGAAAAATAGATATTATGATTTGTGTCTAGAACGAATACCTTCAATTAGTATTTGTAGAGCGGTTAAGTCCTCAGTTGTGAGTGCTTGACCATCAATAGTTATTTTTACATTCTTTCTAAAGATATAATCAAGGTTGATTTTAATATTTTCTCCATTGATAATATCGTGGCTAATATCTTTGTATGTTTTTAACTTTGAGAATATGGATTTATCATTTCTTAATTCAATTAAATCTTTTAAAAGTTGCTTCTCTTTATCGTTATGAACTGAATTCATGTTGATATTTTTGATTATATCACCAATATAAGTGCTAGCCAATGTTTTATATTCAATGCAGTATTCATCGAACTCTAATCCATCTTGTTCGCATTTTTCTTTTATAGAGAGTGAAGCAATGCTTTCAGTAATATCAATGAGTTTAGTTAAACTGGGAATCTTTTTCCCATTTTCAATTTGTGAGATATAAGACTGTGATACTTTTAGGTCTTCAGCAAGGCTCTTAGTAGTTACATCGCCTTCTGTACGGCATTTTTTAAGATATTCTCCTATCATTTTTAACCTCCGTTTAATAACTTTAGTAATATTTTAGCACAAAACTCTTGACATGTAAATAAAAAACTGATAAAATGCAAAACATAACCTAAGTTAATTAACTTAGTTAAGTAGGTAAGCTGTAATAGTTATGAGAGGATAGTTGTGCACAAATAGGAAAGAAAGGAGATATATGTATAGTATACCACAAGGGATATTATCTAAGGAAGCAGAACTAGCATTATTGGAGAGGATTGAGCATTTAATAAATGATTATCTATCACATGCAATACTTTCACCTCATAGTGACTCGTTTGGCTTGATACAACAGAAAGAGTTAATCAAAGAACTAGGTATTAGTTTAGTAACTCTGCATGAATGGGAGCGTTTGGGGTTAACCCGATACTGTCCACCAATAGAAGGAACTCGCAAAGTTTTCTATAAGAAATCAGATGTTATGAAGTTTCTTTCAATTACTAATAAGGAGTGAATACATTGTATGAAAAGAAAATAAACACAATTGAAAAATTCTATGATTTCTTGAAATACATAGGAATTTATAACCATGTTGAATCTTTGATTCAATTGCTATCAATTATGCTATATAGTGTAATTATGTTACTACCAGAAGGAGTTGCTTATGACAATCATTTTTAAAAAGCAGGAGACAGAGGATAAAGTTCTTGATATGCCTAAATTTAATCTCAATAATTCAGGGAAACCTGTTAGTTCACCTCAAAACGTAGTGCTTATCTTAGAATCATTTGAATCTAAGATGACATTATTAGGTTACAATGAGTTCACAGGAGCAGTTGAAAAACTAGATAAGACGCCTTGGGAAACTCTGAAAGGAGAATGGGATAGCGAAGACACTTCTTTGTTTTCGGTATATATTGATAAACAGTTTCACTTTACTCCTAAAAAGGATTATATTGAAGATGCTGTTTTAGAAGTGGCACGTAGACGGATATTTAATCCTGTAAAGGAGCGAATTGAAAGTGTTGACTGGGATGGAGTACCTCGTGTGAAATACTTCTTTCATAAACTGTTAGGGTGTGAGGATAGTATATACACACGTGAGGTATCCCAGATGTTTTTGACAGGTCTAATTGGACGTGTATATAAACCAGGTATCAAATTTGATAATGTACCTGTCTTGATTGGTCCACAAGGGATAGGAAAAAGTACAGTAGCTCGTCGTTTATTGCCTGATGCTTTTACTGATACTCCTATTTCATTTGGGAAAACACAAGAAGATTATAGGATGCTTAAATATGTATGTGTTGTAGAAATTCCAGAATTACAGGGACTAAAGCAGAGTGATATAAATAGAATTAAGGGATTCCTTAGTGCTTCATACGATATGTGTAGGGAATTATATAAAACACACAAACGCCAACTAAGACATAATGTGTTTATTGCAACTGGAAATTCTAAAGCATTTCTCAGTGATTTTGGAGTTGAAAGAAGATTCTATCCTTTGAACTGTGGGGAATATGTTGTGGAGGAGCATCCAATGGATGTTTCTGATAATTACTTCTTGCAAGTTCTTGCTGAAGCTAAAATACTATTTGAAAAAAATGGAATTATGTTTCCAAGTATAACGACTTCAGAAAAATTGGAAGAGATACAATTTGATTTCAAAGAAGAAGATGTGGAAAAAGAGTTAATAAATGAGTTCTTGGATGAGTTTATTGTACCTGATAAATGGAGATATTATACTTTATCTGAGAAGAGGAAATACTACCGTATGTGGAAGGGATATGAGAAAGAAACACGAGAGTATTGGGATGCAAAGGAATCAGGCTTAGTGACTGTTACTTACACAAGTGAACTAGCTTACATACTGTTTGATGAAAACACTGGTAGAGGACGAAGTAGTAAATATGCTCCAAAAATTCGTGAGGTATTAGACAATCGTGATGATTTTGAAGTTGTGAAAAGTAAGCGACCTTGTAGCACATGTAGTCCAACACGTGTTTATGTACGTAAAGTAACTACATAGTAACTACAGGCAAAGGTGGTAATAATACTAGTTATTTACTCCTTTTGTAGTATTGTAGTATTATTCTTGTAAAAATAGTTAGAATTATATAATAAGAGTAAGTAGAGAAATTTCTTACTACATTACTACAAAGTGTGAACGACTAGCCCGCCATGAGCGAAGGCAAAGGAGTGAAACGCTTTGTTAAGTACCAAATACGCCTAATTTATTCCATGGTCTAATTGACAGCAAGAAACAAGGCACTCTCGTACAAATGAACTGTCCATCCGAAAAACTAAAGCCTTTCGTCTGAGACGTTCTTAGCGTACTTTGTGCCTACTTACTGTCAATTTGCTTTCACGGCATAAAGGCGTATACTTATGAGATAAATTAGAGAATAAAACTAGCTATTTAAAGAGGTTTTACATTATAGAATTTCATGTTTTTGTAGTGTTGACTTGATTCAGCTATCAGTTTGTACTGTACAAATGTATTAATTTATCTTGTTGTGTTTGTGGTTAGTAATGCGCGTGATAATGGGATTTCTAAGGGTCGATTAAAAAATAGAATAGTAATGGATGTGTGTGAATTTTGCTATTCACCGATTAACTCTCTATATCAAAAATGTGTTAGTAATGTGGAATTGTCTGAAAGAGATTCATGTGATGTAACGGATATACAAAATCCCTGCAATAAGTAATTGCAGGGATTTTCAGGTAACTAGGAAAACTTTGTAAGTATAGGGAATGTTGTTTTAGTCTATTTTGTAGTAGACAGCTTTTTCATCAGATGGATGTGTTTGAGTAATGATAATTCTAGTTTTACTTTTATCAGTTGGGTCTTCGATTGATACCATTTGGTTATTCTCAAATCGTTTCATAGGTATACTTGTTCCAGGGGGATATATTCCCATTGCAGCTCCTATAGGTCCTGAGCTGACACTAAAACCTATGTGTCCATCGCTTCCTATGCCTGACTGAGCTATCTGTCCTCCTTTTGTTAACCCATTCTTATTAAACACTATTTCATATCCTAGTTCATTCCTCCAAGTACCAGCTATACTAGAGTAGTCTCCATGTAGAATAGCCTGTGTATCAATTTCTTGTGTTGTATTTTCTGTGTGCTTTTCTTCTGTGGGAGTCGTGATAAGTGTGGCATCAGTAGCAACCCAGAATTGAAATTTTTCAGAGTCTTCCATGATTTTAACTGTGAAAGTAACGGTCGCTCCTTCTTGCCATCCCTCAATCATAGATTTCTTAATTTGTACTTGTACACCAGTCATAGGAGCATTACTAGCTTTTACCCAAATAGTATGGTATGTATTTAGAGCTTTAAAGTGTCCTACGTATGCTTCCCAAAACTTTTGGCGTGTTAGTTCTGCTGTGAAGCGGTATAGTTGACCAGTTTTTAACCTACCATCATTCTCCATGTCTCTAAGCTCTTCGGCTGTCGTATCTATTATACTATCTTCAGTTGAGCTAGAGCTTGTAGTAGATGTGCTGGAAGAAGAGCTAGATGATGCAGAGGAACTAGAAGTGGTAGAGGAGCTTTGTTGTGAAGATTGATTATCTACTGTTTCTATATTCCTATCTGGATGTCTAAAGAACAAAAATGTAGCTCCTATAATGGTAAGAATTAGAAGTGTAATCGAGGTTATAAGAATCCAAAGATTGTTGTTCTGTGGTAGAGGACAAACTACTACGTGATTCTGATTCTGGTAAACTTCAACAATATCATTTACTTTAGGGTGAAAAGTTAGCTCATTGATAGGAACATTTAGAGTCTCATTTGTGTGGAGTCGAATAATAACATGTGTATCTGAAATGTGAATAATTTGATTATGGATTTTATTTTTCATGTAGTATTAGTTTTCGTACATATAGGCAACCATGAGAGGCAGTGTTTTTGTGGCTTTAAAGACCGTCTCATAACTTTGTCTTCCTTTTACTAGTCCGTACAATGTTATATGGTCATCTTCGGCTATAACTCTATTGTTGTATTCAGAAGGAATAGAAACTAAGATAATTTTATCATAGTCATCATTTATAGCTACGCGCAGTGTATAGGCTTTCCCATCTTCCATAGCTTGTAAAACTTTACCATATACCCTTACTTTAGTATCTACAGCTATCTCATCATGATTCCACTTGTTATAGTCTACTTCACCATAATTCGCTTTATCATTATCTACAGTAATCTTAGGTTTTGATGGTACTGAGGATGAGGAACTGGAACTACTTTCCTTTAAGGAAGATGAAGAGGTAGAGCTACTTTTTTTGGATGATGAAATTTGTTTTGATGTTGAGCTTGAAGTTGTTTGATTGTTTGAAATTTGTTCTTTAGTATTTATAAAACTTATAACAATAATTACAAACAGTAATAGTAGAGTGACTATAATTCCTATTTTTTTATATTGGTTCTTTTTCTCTATGTTGTTCTTGTTGATGTCGACTTTTATGACAATACCTTCATAAACTTCTACATAATCCCCTATACTAGGTTCAAAGTCACAAGATTCAATAGCAATTTCCTTTAAACTTCCATCTTCATAACCTATATAAGCAGTATCTTCAGTTATTTTAATAATTTTCCCTATGTTCATTAGTACTCTCCTATTTTAATATTCCAGAAAACTTAACTTCATCAGGAGCCATTATATAACGATTCACAGCGACTTCTTCATCACTGAGAGTGTAGTAGAATCTAGGGCTATTTACTCCGTGGGATTTTGCAATTTTATATAAAGATTTGTTTAATGCACTGATAATTGCTCTAAGTTCTTTGTTTGAATACGAAGCATTATTTTCTGTGAGAATGATTCTGATGCCAGGTGTTACAGATGTTTTTTCCATTTCAAGCATATGTACTCCTGATTGTGTATTTACTTTATCTACACCTTCTTGAATTGCATTATAGAAAGCATCTAAGTCTACTTTTCTGTTTTCTTCACTGGACTTTTTCTCAGATTCTTTAGATTTTTTCTCTGCTTCCTCTTTCAATTTTTTCTGTTTTTCCCGTTCTTCTTGTTCTTGTCTCTCTTTTTCTTCTTTAATCTTTTCGATTTGTTTATTAAGTTTCAATTCCACTTCATCTACACGGTAAGACAAGCTACTAAATTTGTACTCGTAATCGGTTTTATATATGTCTTTTAGATGTTGAATTTCCTTTTTAACAGATGACAATTCACTATCCTCAGAAACAAGCTTCAAAGCTTCCTCTAACGTTATATTTTGTTTAATATTTGTTGTGTCATTTTCTAGTGCTTCAACTAGCTTAGTAACACGTTCCGTATCTTTAGCATATTGTTGCTTATGATTGCTTGATTCCATACAAGCATAAAATAAAATTAAAAGAGGAAATATCAATGTAAATCCTATAATGTATTTAAAAATCTTGTTCATGCCTACTATCCTAATTTATTCCTTTCTTATAAATGATTCAATCACTTCAACACTAGCTTGACTTGCTTTCGGTAATATGTCATATACTGTACCATTTGTGAAGTAAGTGAGATTGGGGATTGTTTTGAATCCTACAGTTGTTTTAAAGTTATTCCAACTTGTCTTATCTATATGCTTACTATCTAAGTAATACACAGTGGTCTCAGTTTTATCTACTGCTTTTGCTAGCTTTGGAGCAAATTCTTGGCAGTATGGGCAACTCTCTCTCCCTGTGTATAGGTAAAAGCTTTCTTTATGTTGTATTTTCTGTTCCACAGCCTCTAAACTTATCTTTTGGAGTCTGTTCACAGCTATCTGGTAGTCTGTTTGTGTCAGAGTGGTTAAGTATGCTGTGAATGTGACAATTATAATAAGTAGTAGTGACAGTAGAATAAGAACTTTTTTACTATTCATCACATCCGTATCCGTCTTTGTCTCTATCTAACCATGGACCGTATTGTGGGTCACTAGCAGGTATGTTTACACGTCCTGCTTTTCGTGCTTCCTTACAGTTTTTGAACGGTCTTAAATTTGATTGTGGAGCAGTCGTAGACGATTGTGTAGGAGTGGTTGTGGTGTGAGATGAAGCTTGTTCTTGCTCTTTTTCTCGTGAAGATACTTTCCTTTCCTCCTCTTTTGATTTGGAGGCTTCAATACTTGCTTTTTCCTCTTCTTGTGCTTTTTCTGTTTTTCTCACTTCACTGATTACTAACGAGCCTTTATCGATTGAATCATATTTTTCTAAAGATACTGTATTTCCTGTATAGACCATAAGTTCATTCATTTTCACAGCTAGTGATTCAGGTGTACGGATAAGAAGTTTCTTACCTGTTATGTTGTACTCACGGTATTCATCTTTTTCTTCAATCCCAATTACCTCAGCTTCAACTTCGTAGAGTTTATCTGTGTTAGAGAGTTTGTGTGCTACCTCTCTCAGTGCTTTGGCTCGCAGTATGATTTTAATTTGTGGTGTATTAAGATAAGCATCTACGGCTATATGCCCAGTTGGAGACCATTTCTCTATTTTAGAACTAGTTTCACTACTGGATGATGAAGTAGAGGAAGATGAACTAGACTGTTTAACTTGTGAAGACTGTTTGACAGAATCACTAGCCTTAGTTTGAACTTGTGAGTGTTTAGTGCTACCGCTAGTTAATAGTGTGAAGAACAAAACGAGGATAAGCAATAGTACAATACCACCTATAATCTTTTGTTCTTTGCTTAATTCCTTAAGCTTTTTAAGCATATATAACCTCCAAATGTTTAACTTTATTTAATGAAATAAAAAAATATTTCCTAATAGTTACAATTATATCACACAAACTTTAACAAAAGAATATGTTTTTTGACAATATTTAACCATAGAGAATGTAAACCTGATTGTTTAATCTATAAGATAGATAGTAGATTTAACATAGAGGGTGAAGGAATGGATGATATATTAGAAAAGATAAGTAATCAGATACGAGATTTACGAGCTTCAAAGAAGATTACACAGCAAGAACTAGCAGAAAGAACAAATCTAAGCGTTCCTTATATCAGTCAGATAGAGAATAATCACAGAAATATCTCTTTGGAAACTTTTGTGAAGATTGTTGATGCTTTGGAAGTTCCATTGAGTGATTTTTTCTTACCTTATTCTGTGCCACAAGATACAGAAATGATGGAATTATTATTGAAGATTCAGAGACACCCACAGCATAAGATGATTGTTCATAAGGTGATGGAAATACTTGAATTAAGCCAAGATAGTTAGTGTAAAATAAAAAGCACCTAAACGGTACTTCTTACTTGCCTACTGAACTCATCACCATGAAATTTGTACTCCTTTTTGTCCACCTTGGAGTAAAGTTTAATCTATTTTATTTAATATGTAAATTCTAAAAACGATACAAAATCAACATTTATAAAGCATACCAAAGTGTAATTTATACTAAATCTATTCTACAACAAAATGCTTTAATTTTAAGAAATATCTTACAGAAAGCCTACAACAGTGGGCTT
>NZ_JUUO01000069.1 GCF_001074975.1 Streptococcus pseudopneumoniae
CTGACTTCGTCAGTCTTATCTACAACCTCAAAGCAGTGCTTTGAGCAACCTACGGCTAGCTTCCTAGTCTGCTCTTTGATTTTCATTGAATATGAGTAAATTTCTATCTTGATTTTCAGATAAAAATCTTTCCTTCTGCGGTCGCTTCTTACGCTTGAGAAGGGCTTCAGCCGACATGGCTTCTTCCTTACTGGCAAAACCTTGAGCATAGATAAGTTTGACTGGCAAGCGTGCTCGTGTATATTTGGCTCCCTTCCCACTATTGTGGACAGCGAGGCGTTTTCTAACGTCAGTCGTATAACCCGTGTAGTAGGACCCGTCACGGCACTCCAGCACGTACATATAAGCCTTATGATCCATAATAAATCTCTTCGAGTTCCGGCGTATAAGAGCCATCATCATTGTGGACAATGAGAGGTGGCAAGACCTTAAAGCCACTTGTCGAGCCATCTTTGATAGCCTCAATCAAGAGCATATTGGCTTCCTTTTCTCTTTTTGGATAAACAAACTGCAGGCGCTTAGGTGCTAAATTATGTCGTTGCAAGCTGTCCAAGATATCTAAAAGTCGATCAGGACGATGAACCATGGCCAAACGCCCATTAGACTTGAGAATACTCTGGGCACTACGACAGATTTCCTGCAAATTGGTCGTGATTTCGTGGCGCGCCAAGAGATAATGTTCACTCTCGTTCAGATTAGAATGAGGATCTACCTTGAAATAGGGCGGATTACACAAAATCATATCCACCTTACTTCCCTGTATACGAGAAGGCATATTTTTCAAATCATCACAGATGACCTCCATCTGTTCTTCCAAACCATTCAAACGGACAGAGCGTTCAGCCATATCCGCCAAACGCTCCTGAATCTCAACAGCCAAAATCTGTGCCTGAGTTCGAGTACTAGCAAAGAGTCCCACTGCTCCATTTCCAGCACAAAAATCCACTATTAAGCCCTTCTTAGGGAAACGTGGAAATCGTGACAAGAGAACACTATCCACCGAATAGCTAAAAACCTCTCTATTTTGAATGATTTTGATATCTGTCGAAAAGAGCTGGTTAATGCGCTCCCCTGATTTTAATAATTGTTCTTCTTCCATGGTTCTATTATAGCAAATTTATATTAACATTACAAAAATTAGAGATTTCTAACTAGTGCTTCTGATTCTTCAAATGTTGAAGGGCTTCCTTGGTCCAAATTGGCATCATTCGTTTGAGAGGAGCAAAGCCATAATTAAAACGGTCGCTTGAAAAGCGTCTCCGTCTCGGAAACTGGTGCTTTTCTTCCTCCAAAGTGCGGATAGAAAGACTAGCTTTCCCTGTAAATTCATCTAAATCTACTACCTGAACCTGAACCTCTTCATCGACTTTCAAGGCTTCATGGATATTTTCAATAAAGCCTGTCCGAATCTCTGAAATGTGAATCAGCCCTGTATCACCCGTCTCTAGCTCAACAAAGGCACCGTAAGGCTGAATCCCTGTAATACGGCCCTTTAGCTTATCACCGATTTTCATCTTAGTCCTCGATTTCAATTGTTTCAATCACAACATCTTCAACTGGCTTGTCCATGGCCCCTGTCTCAACAGCAGCAATGTCATCCAAGACAGCATAAGAAGATTCATCAGCTAGCTGACCAAAAACAGTATGACGGCGGTCTAAGTGAGGGGTTCCACCTTGGTTTGCATAGATTTCCGCAATCGGTTCTGGCCAACCTCCACGAGCAATTTCTTTTTTAGAATAAGGCAGGTGTTGATTTTGCACGATAAAGAACTGGCTGCCGTTGGTATTTGGACCAGCATTGGCCATAGAAAGGGCACCACGGATATTGTAAAGTTCTTCTGAGAATTCATCCTCAAATGATTCGCCGTAGATTGACTCGCCCCCCATACCAGTTCCAGTTGGGTCTCCACCTTGAATCATAAAGTCCTTGATAATACGGTGGAAAATGACACCATCATAGTAGCCATCTTTTGAAAGTGCAACAAAGTTAGCCACTGTTTTAGGAGCATGTTCAGGAAAGAGCTTGATACGCAAGTCTCCGTGATTGGTCTTAATAGTCGCGATAGGACCTTCTACTGTTTCAATGTCTACTTGTGGGAAATACAATTCTTTTTCTACCATACCAAATCCTTCTAAGGCATCAAAAATGCCATCTTCTTCTAATGTTTTTGTAATATAATCTGCTTTTTCTTTGATGTTATCATGAGAAATTCCCATGGCAACGCTGATTCCAGCATAATCAAAGAGTTCTAAGTCGTTGAGGCCATCTCCAAAAACCATGACGTTCTCTGGTTTCAAGCCAAGGTGTTCCACAACCTTTTCCACACCCGTCGCTTTGGAGCCTGAAATCGGAACAATATCAGACGAATGTTGATGCCAACGAACCATGCGAAGTTTATCAGAGAGACTGTCTGGCAAGTGCAAGTCATCTCCCTTATCTTCAAAAGTCCACATTTGATAGATGTCTTCTTTTTCATGAAAATCAGGATCCACATCCAAATCAGGGTAAATTGGATTGATAGCTTCACTAATCATATCGGTGCGGGTCGACAACTTGGCATCATGACTCCCACCCAAACCATACTCAATTCCTTCTTGCTTGGCCCAAGAGATATACTCTTCAACATCTGGCTTTTCAATCTGATGTTGGTAAATGACCTGACCTTTTTTGTCTTCGATATAGGCCCCATTTAAGGTTACAAAAAAATCAGGATTGAGGTCACGAATCTCCGGTACAACACCAAAAATCCCTCGTCCAGAAGCAATACCTGTTAAGATTCCTTTCTCACGTAACTGCTTAAAAACAGTCGGGATTGAAGCTGGAATAAAACCGGTTTGGGAATTTCGCAATGTATCATCAATATCAAAAAAGACAATCTTGATCTTCTTTGCCTTGTATCTTAATTTGGCATCCATCTCACTACCTCTTTCAATCTAATACTCAATGAAAATCAAAGAGCAAACTAGGAAACTAGCCGCAGGTTGCTCAAAGCACTGCTT
>NZ_JUUO01000070.1 GCF_001074975.1 Streptococcus pseudopneumoniae
GCGTTTTTCTCATACTAAATGCTAGGTGGTGAGAAACTGGAAGTTAGTTTTAGAAGTTACCCATTTTTCAAAAAAATAAGCCGCCTGATTGGACGACTTTATTTTTTTATAGGGAGATTATTATGAAAAAGTTTTAGGAGTTTAAGTTAAGGTCTTCTTAACTTATGAACTTAGTATACACTCCCTAGCTTAAAGTTTCCTTAAGTATTTTTAAAAATCAAATTTTTCCATTTTTCCTGCCAATTTTTCTTGGATAATCGTATTTGGTAGAGTTTCATTCGGTCTTCATTCTCTAAAAAATGAGGAGTTGGACGAACTTGAAAATTCAAAATATCCTCGAGACCGTATGGAGTAAAGAGTTCAAAAGCGGATTCTTCATTCAAGCGTAGTCCAACAGCCGTACATCTTTCTGGGTACTTACTCATAGCATCACGGGAACTGGTATAAGGACCAGTATGCGGGCTATGCTGGTGCATATAGACCTGATTTTTCAACTCCCATTGGTACTTAGGAAAGTCCTCTCGCAGTTTTTTCTCTAGGGATACTGTTTCCTCATAAGAAACATCTGGATCAAAGAAAATCACATCTACATCTGTTTCACAGTCAAAAGGGGATTTGTCTGATAAGAGATTCCAGATAAAATTTCTGACAGAACCTGCTGCCAACCACGAGTCTTTTAAGCCAAGGTACCGGATGATCGTCAGAATAGCCATCATATCCGGATTTTCTCTGAAAGCCTCTAGAATTTCTTGTTCATTTTTCACTGTATTCATAACCCAAGTGCTCATATGCCTTAGCAGTCGCCACCCGTCCAGAACGTGTCCGCATAATAAAACCTTTTTGAATCAAGTAAGGCTCATACATGTCTTCGACTGTCTCACGCTCTTCTGCTATGTTAACAGAAAGAGTTCCTAAACCAACAGGACCACCACCGTACATCTCAATCATGGTGCGAAGGATTTTTTGGTCCACATAGTCCAGACCTTCATGGTCAACATCCAGCATGGTCAAAGCCTTATCGGTAATAAGATCATCGATAACTCCATTCCCCATAATCTGGGCAAAATCGCGCACGCGCTTGAGGAGACGATTGGCAATACGAGGCGTCCCACGACTACGTAGGGCCAACTCAGATGCTGCCTCATGAGTGATTTCCATCTCAAAAATATCTGCCGTCCGCTCGACAATTTCTGTCAAGTCATCATGGGCATAATACTCCATATGACCAGTAATCCCAAAACGTGCCCGTAGTGGATTTGAGAGCATACCCGCACGGGTCGTCGCACCAATCAAGGTAAAAGGTGGCAACTCCAAATGAACACTGCGACTACCTTCACCAGCCCCAATCATGATATCAATGTAGAAGTCCTCCATAGCACTGTAAAGCACCTCTTCCACTGACATGGGCAAGCGATGAATCTCATCAATAAAAAGGACGTCCCCAGGCTCTAAGTCATTCAAAATCGCTACCAAGTCACCAGCTTTTTCAATGACTGGACCCGAAGTCTGCTTGAGATTGACTCCCAGTTCGTTGGCAATAACAAAGGCCATGGTCGTTTTCCCCAGACCTGGAGGTCCAAATAAGAGGACATGATCCAGCGCCTCATCTCGCATTTTTGCTGCTTCGATAAAGATTTGAAGCTGATCCTTGACCTTGTCTTGACCGATATATTCACGTAAATATTGGGGACGGAGGGTACGTTCTACCAACTCCTCATCACCCATTATCTCATTATCTAAAATTCTACTCATGGCTCTATTATATCAAAAAACCAAGCCACAAACAAAAAAGCCACCTGATTGGGTGACTCCCGAGTTGAGCACTTATGTGGTATAATATTCTACGGCACTTCTACACCGCCTACGAAAGGAGGTGAGATAGCCCATGATGGAATTAGTACTCAAAACTATCATCGGACCAATTGTGGTCGGTGTCGTTCTTCGCTTAGTCGATAAATGGCTAAACAAGGACAAATAGTGTCAAAAAAGACCCCAAGCTTATTTGGACGTGAGCTTGGGGTCTTTTCTAGCCCATGATATAGAACTAGTACTCAATTCCTTTTTATTATCCCATAGTTCACACATTTTGTCAAAGGTTTACATCATCCCCGCCAATTCCCCGACCAAAATCCGAAAAATACCGGAAAATATCGGAAAATATCGGAAAATGATTTTTAGAATAGTCCCAAAAAGCCTGAAATAGTGCAAAAAAACTCCACCTGATTGGGTGGAGTTAAGGGAGATTATTATGAAAAAGAAAAGTTTAGGATTTTATTAAATAAAGTTAGGAGGTCTTTATTTAATAACTATATGATACAAGACGAAGCTTAAAACTAGCTTAACTTTTCTCAAATTTTACTATTTTTCAAAAAATTTCTATCAGCAGCACCTAACCACGCAAAAAAGCCACCTGATTGAGTGGCTTCATTAGGAGATTATGATGAAAAAAGTTTTAGGATTTCATTAAATAAAGTTAGGAGGTCTTTATTTAATGATTATATAATACTAGACCATCCTTAAACTTTGCTTAAGAACAAACAAGTTTTATTATTTTTCTCTGTTTACCCAAATCATTCCTGTACAATCATAGGTGGATAAGGTTTCAAACCCCAAGGAACGATAAAATCCCAAATTTTTCTCTGTTTGGTCTGTCACCAGTTGAACTTGATAGGCATCTTTGTAATCCCCTAAAGCCTCTTTCACCAAGGTTCTACCAATTCCTTGGCGCTGATAGCTAGGCAAAACAATCAAATCCTGTACAAAAACTGATGAAAAACCATCTCCAACCAAACGAATCAAGCCCACCACAACATCACCATCAAGTGCCAGATAAATTACTAATGAATGAGACAAGGCCTGCTCCAACATCTGAGATTGATTTGTATAATTTGTCCAACCGACAGCCTGATAGAGATGCAAAACATCCTCAAGCTTGACGATTTCTTGCTTTCTAATCGTTATCATGTCATCACCTCTTAGAGCTCTCTTAAGCTCTTGTACTGTCGTCCATTTTTATCAAAGTTTTTAGGATGCAACCACGTTTCCAAACGAGATTTGACTTGGGGCCAGTCCTTATCAATCATAGACAACCAATCCGTATCCCTCGTACGCCCCTTGTAGACCACTGCCTGACGGAAGGTTCCTTCATAAATAAAGCCCAAACGTTCCGCTGCTCGTCTTGATGGCAAGTTAAGAGCATCGCATTTCCACTCATAGCGACGATAGTGAAGTTCTTCAAAAACATAGCAAGCCAAGAGATACTGAGCTTCGGTTCCAATCCGTGTCCCCTTGAGCTCTGGCGAAAAAGTGACAGCTCCCACTTCTATTACTCGGTTATTCTGGTCAATGCGCATAAGTGAAAAAGTTCCCAAAGCCTTACCAGTCTCCTTGTCTATGATGGCATAGTAAAAACGATCCTTACGAGCCAACATCTGATTTAAAAGGGTAACCAGCTCCTCCATATCTGCCACCGGTTCCTGAAAGAGGTAGGTCCACATCTCCCGAGGAGTATCAGGACCATAAACAGCTAGCAAATCCTCCGCATGCTTTTCCACAGAAAGAGCCTCTATCCTAGTATAACCCCCTTCTAAGAAATCAATAGCAGGTAATTTACCAGACGTGTGACCGACTAAAGGCTCACCAATCATCTGACCATATTCATTTACTGGCATAACTTTCTCCTTTTGGCAGTTTTAAACTTTTTACTCAACCCTATTTAAATTGTCCTATCTGCTAATTTCAAGTTTTTTATCAATTTCATTTAACAATTTTTCTGCATCTTCCTTATTTAAAACATTTTCTTGTGCTACATAGTTTCTACAAATATTCAGAGCCACAATCTGATCTGCTTTATCAAAAGATTCAAACATAATACTCACTGCGTCACTAGGACCTCCCCCCATTTTTTCGTCTACTCCTCTCAAAAATGTAAGAAGCTTTACGCCTGTTTCTTGACGACACAATTCATACAAATTAATGTATTCACCATATTTTTCCGACTCATAATCAGGAAGCTTCCCCCTAGATTTTACCTGCGAATAGAAATAAATTAGTGCCTTATTTTGAATGACATAATTTATTTTTCTAATATATTTTAATCCCTCTATTAAGAGCCAAATAAAATAGATTATCAGAATACCAAACAGTGATATCCATATGAAACCAACACTAAATTGAACGCGAGGATAAGTTTCATTAATAGAAACTATAAAATTTTTGGCTCCAAAATAATGAATAATAGATAACAAATTCGTTGCCATTAGCAAAGTTGCAAAAGATTTTGTAAATAAAAATTGATATACTTCAGACTGTGTCCTTATAATTTCATTTGGAGATATTCCAAAAATATTGCTTGATTTATCATTTGAAAAACTAAAGAAAGTAATAAAAACTGCAAAGAGAGTGTCTAAAGTTAGTGTCAAAGTTAAACTTTCCTGGTCCCAAGGAAAATTTTTAAAATAATATGCACCCACTATTGATATTACTAACACTACAATAAATAATAAAATTTCACATTTCCTGCTATTGTTCACTAATCTATTCATTCCGACCTCTTCTAAAAGTAACTCTAAAGTTCATACTCTAGAGTTACTTCTTTTTATTTCACAACAATATTAACGAGTTTGTTAGGTACTGCAATCACCTTCACGATTTCCTTACCGTCAATTTCTGCTTTGACTTTTTCATCCGCTAGAGCAATTTCTTGCAATTCTTCGCGTGATAGATCTTTAGCAACCATGAGTTTGGCACGAACTTTTCCTTTGATTTGGACAACGATTTCGATTTCGTCTTCAACCAATTTGCTTTCGTCCCATGTTGGCCAAGCCACGTAAGAGATTGACTCACCTGTTGCTGCAACAGTTTGCCAGAGCTCTTCTGCTAAGTGAGGAGCAAATGGTGCAATCAACTGAACGAAGCCTTTAGCGTAGTCCACATAGAGCTTGTCTTCCTTGTTAGCGGCGTTGACAAAGACCATAAGTTGGGCAATAGCTGTGTTGAATTTCATGGATTCGATTTGCTCAGTGACAGATTTAACGGTTTCGTTATAAACCTTGTCAAGATCACCATTATTTTCCGCAACGATTTCTTTACTTGTAATCAAACGGTAAACACGGTCAAGGAACTTACGGCTTCCTTCCAAACCTTCTTCTGACCAAGCGATTGAAGCATCAAGTGGTCCCATGAACATTTCATAGACACGAAGGGTGTCAGCACCGTATTGTTCCACCACATCATCTGGGTTGACAACGTTCTTGAGGGATTTAGACATCTTAGCTGGCGCTTGCTCCAACTCCTCTCCTGTTTCCACATGGAAGAAAGAACCGTCACGTTTTTCAACCTTATCGGTTGCCACAAGAGCGCCACGGTGGTCACGGTAGCTTGTTCCCAAAATCATCCCTTGGTTAAAGAGTTTTTGGAATGGTTCCTTAGTCGGAACAACACCGAGGTCATAGAGGAATTTGTGCCAAAAACGAGCATAAAGCAAGTGAAGAACAGCATGCTCTGCACCACCCACGTAGATATCTACTGGCAACCATTGTTTGAGAAGGTCCTCATCAGCCAATTTCTCAGTATTGTGTGGGTCAATATAGCGGAGGTAGTACCAGCTTGAACCAGCCCACTGTGGCATAGTATTGGTTTCACGACGACCTTTGACGCCATCTTCACGAGTCACTTCAAGCCAGTCTGTCAAGTTAGCTAGTGGACTTTCACCAGTACCTGAAGGACGGATATCCTTGGTTACAGGCAAGACAAGTGGCAATTCACTTTCAGGGACAGCTGTTGAAGTTCCATCTTCCCAATGAATGATAGGAATTGGCTCACCCCAGTAACGTTGACGGCTAAAGAGCCAGTCGCGGAGACGGTAGGTAACCTTCTCTTGTCCACAGCCTTTTTCTTCCAACCAAGCCACAATCTTGGCAATCGCGTCTTCTTTGTTGAGTCCATCTAGGAAGTCTGAATTAACGTGAAGGCCATCTTCTGTGTAGGCAGCTTCTTCAACGTTTCCACCTTCAAGTACTTCTACGATTGGAAGGTCAAATTGTTTGGCAAATTCCCAGTCACGTTGGTCGTGGGCAGGCACAGCCATGACCGCACCTGTACCATAGCTAGCAAGAACATAGTCGGCAATCCAGATTGGAATTTCCTTACCATTGGCAGGGTTGATGGCATAAGCACCAGTCCAAACACCAGTTTTTTCTTTAGCAAGGTCTGTACGAGCCAAGTCAGACTTAAGGCTAGCTTGGTGTTTATAGTCTGCTACTGCCTCTGCTTGCTCTGGACTTGTGATAGCGTCAACCAAATCATGTTCAGGAGCCAAAACAGTGAAAGTCGCACCGAAAAGGGTGTCCGGACGAGTGGTAAAGACTGTGAATTCCTTGTCTGTTCCCTTAACTTTAAAAGTTACATTAGCACCAGTTGATTTCCCAATCCAGTTGCGCTGCATGTCCTTGATAGACTCTGGCCAATCAAGTTCATCTAAGTCATTGAGCAAACGCTCTGCGTAGGCCGTGATTTTGAGCATCCATTGGCGCATTGGTTTGCGGACAACTGGATAGCCTCCACGCTCAGAAGTTCCGTCAGGAAGCACTTCTTCATTGGCAATGGCAGTTCCCAATTCCTCAACCCAGTTTACTGGCACTTCAGCTTCATAGGCCAAGCCTTTTTCGTAAAGCTTGGTGAAAATCCATTGAGTCCACTTGTAGTAGTTTGGATCTGTTGTATTGACTTCACGATCCCAGTCATAAGAAAATCCAAGCGCATTGATTTGGCGTTTGAAGTTAGCAATGTTCTCAGCTGTAAATTCTGCTGGGTCATTACCAGTATCCATAGCATATTGCTCTGCAGGCAAACCAAAGGCATCCCAACCCATTGGGTGAAGGACATTGTAGCCTTGCGCACGTTTGTAACGGCTGAGGATATCGGTTGCGGTATAACCTTCTGGGTGTCCTACGTGCAATCCAGCTCCAGACGGGTAAGGGAACATGTCAAGTGCATAAAACTTAGGTTTTGAGGCATCTGTTCCTGTCTTAAATGTATGATGTTCTGCCCAGTAGCCCTGCCACTTAGGCTCAATTTCTTTATGATTGTAAAAACTCATGGTCTCTCTCCAATTTTGTGATGTTACTATTATACCATTTTTGAGGGAATTTGGTCTCGTTCTATTCTATACTTTTCTATTTTACCTTGCTCTAGAATTTTTAAACTGCTATACTTATAACAGAAAACCCTTCCAAGGAGGTAGCGGATGTCTCATTCCTTTAAAAAATCTCTCCAAAAAGAAATTCTCCATAGAAGCTCTATCGCAGCCTTTGTGACCTCTCTTTTACTACTCATTTTACTTTTTGGTTTTTCCTATGTTTTACAAAAGCAACAACTATCCAAAGACACGAGACAGATTGTCAAACAAGTTCAAGAGATGAAAGAAGCAAATAGTGAGCTCCTGACTACCATGAACCATAAAATGATTCCTGGATTTTTGGACGGCAAACACACAGAGAGAGAAGTCTTTAGCTTATTTTACGAGACAAAAGCTAAATTAAAACTTAGTTCTGACCTCATTATCCTAAGTGATACAGGTGAATTACTATTTAGTACCAATCGAAATCACCAAGAAAGTATTTTATCTCCCTACTATCTAAAACTGCTCATTCAAAATCCTTCTCAAGATAAAGTTACAGAAAAAATTGCACTTTCTTCAGACAAGCAACACTACACACTCTTTATCAAACCACTACTTCAAAACCAACGAGTTAAAGCCTATACTATTGCTTTCGTAAATGAGAATGATTTCATCTCAAGTTTCCCAATGATAAATTCTAAATACATCATTACCGATAGCTTTGGAAATATGTTTTCTAACAATACAAATCAGTTTACTCGTTCCACTCTGGAAAAATTTGATGAAAAACTCCTACACTCTCGCACCCACTGGTATGCGAATGAACCGCTTATTGTTCAAAAAGAAAAAGTCGGTGCTATTTTTTCAATCTATACTTTTCAATCCTTTTTTCCCATTCCTAGCTTACTCGGCCTAGCCTCCGTCCTCACCTTATGTATATTCTTCCTCTACTTCTGGCAAGCAAGGCGAATTGCTCATAAAATTGCCACACACAATGCTGTTCCTATTGAAAGTTTGGTTTACCAACTTCAAGAAATTCCTAAACAAGCAGAAAAAAGGCTTTCTCTACAAACAGGTGATGAGTTTGAGTTTATGGCAGAAAAAATCAACAATATGTTGTACGAATTAGATCAACTTCATCAAAAAATGTTGACCATCGAAAAAGAAAAGTGGATTTTTGAAAGAAAAATGCTGGAAGCTCAGTTCAATCCTCATTTTCTCTACAATACACTTGAGACGATTAAAATCACTTCTTTAATGGATGCAGATCTCACACAAGATCTGATTCAAAACCTCACGCGCATTCTTCGCTACAGTATCACCGATTTAGAAAAAGAAACAACCATTTGCCAAGATTTAAAGATTATAGAGGATTACCTTATTATTCATAAGATTCGTTTTGAGCACTTTTCTTATGATATTGTCTGTCCAGAAACTGTCGATAATCAGCCTATACCTAAGCTTTTCTTGCTTCCTCTAGTAGAAAATGCTATAAAATATGGGATGCAATACCGTATTGATCTTCATATTGATATCCAAATTACCTTGGAAGAAGATTCTCTGACTTTTTTTGTCAAGGATAATGCCGGAGGGCTCACAAAACAAGAGCGACTCGCTATTTTAGACTCTTTAGAAAGCCCTCATACCCAACATGGCATCGTTAACAGCTACAAACGATTGAGCAATTTCTTTTCTGATGTCCAGCTAGATTTAGGAGTCAATCGCCATGGAGAAACTTGGGTCAAATTTATAACGAAAGGACTAACTCATGTTTAAGCTCATTATCGTAGAAGATGAACACCTCATTCGAAAATGGCTAGAGATTGCCGTAGACTACTCTGCCCTAGGTATCCAAGTCGTAGGAACTGCCAGTCACGGTCAAGAGGGAATGAAACTCATCCAAGAAAAAGAACCTCATATTGTCTTAACAGACATCACCATGCCAATTATGGATGCTTTTATGATGTTTGAAGCCACTCGTACTCTCTCCTATGAAAAAGTTATCTTATCAGGTTATAACGATTTTCAAAATGCCAAAAAAGCCATGCAATATGGGGCAGTTGATTTTCTATCCAAACCAATTGATACCAAGGAATTGACAGAATGTCTTCACAAAATTGTTTTGCGATTACGAGTTAGCACTTATCAAGAAACTCCTTTTTTAGAAGAATATCAAACTTTACTCACCTCTATCCAACAAGTTGATACACAAAACCAAATCATTCAGCAAATTCTTGAATTTGTGCACCAACATTACTTCATGCACTTTACCATTTCTAGCATTGCAGAGAATCTAGGATATAGTGAAAGTTATCTATATAAGGTTATCAAAGAAGACTTCCCAATGACGCTAAATGAATATATCTTACGCTACCGCCTCAAGCAAGCTATAGATAAAATGGCTGAGTCCCCTAATTCTCCCTTAAGCGATATCTCTGAACAAGTTGGATTTTCAGACTATAAATATTTTGCAAAAGTTTTTAAAAAGTATCTCCATATTTCTCCAAAAGAATTAAAACTTATGGATAAAAATCATTGATGTAAAAGGATTGCTCAACTCTAGCAATCTTTTTATTTTGTACTTTTACCCAATGAAAATCAAAGTGCTAACTACTCAAATCATAGCTTTGAGATTGCAGATAAAATGATGTGCATTGAAGAGGATTACCATCGAAATCCCAGCTACAGTTTACCCATCCTTGCTCGAGACACCCATTTTCTATTTCCCGTTTTAGATTTCTTTAAGGTTTTTATTATATCCTGTAGAACTCTACAATTTAAAGACATTAACAATCTAGGTAGAGAAAATGTTCGTAAAAAAGGAGATACTTATGAAAAAAATACTATTCTTTCTCTCTTGTGGCTGGATATTCCTTTCTTTATCAGGATGTTCTTCACCTATAGAAGCGGAAACTAGCACTGAAAAAGATTCAGATAGCACTTTGGTTGTCTACTCGCCTAACCCTGAAGATCTTATCGAAGAAACAATCCCAGCCTTCGAAGAAAAATATGGTATTAAGGTTGATTTAGTACAAGCCAGCACTGGTGAATTATTCAAAAAAGCTGAGGCCGAAAAAGAATCCCCTGTAGCTGATGTCATTTTCGGAGGCTCCTACGCCCTCTTCTCTTCTAACGAAAAACTTTTTGAACCTTATATTTCTCAAGAGAACGACCAGATAATTCCTGAATATCAAAATAAAACAGGATTCTACACACCTTATACACTGGATGTCAGTGTCATCATTGCCAATTCAGCTCTTACAAAAGATATAAAAATTGAAGGTTACAATGATCTACTCAATCCTAAATTAAAAGGAAAAATTGCTACTGCTGATCCTAGTAATGCTTCTAGCGCCTTTGCTCAATTAACAAACATGCTTATAGATCAAGGTGGATACGAAAATGAACAGGCTTGGAACTATGTGAAAAATCTATTTACTCTAGTAGATGGAAAAATTGCATCTAGCTCTTCAAATGTTTACAAAGCTGTCGCCGATGGGGAAATGGCTGTTGGACTCACCTATGAAGACCCTGCCTTAAAACTCTTAAATGATGGAGTTGATGTAAAAGTCATTTATCCAAAAGAAGGAACCGTCTTTTTACCTGGTAACGCGGCTATCGTCAAAAATGCCAAACACATGGAAAATGCCAAGAAATTTATCGATTTCCTCCTTTCTCAAGAAATCCAAGATAAGCTAGGAACTGAAACTACAATCAGACCCATTCGTAAAAATGCTAAAACCAATAAAAATATGAAGGCTATGACAGAAATCAATATTGCCACTGAAGATTCAGATTATGTCATCAAAAACAAATCCGCTATTCTTAAAAAGTACAATGACATTTTTACAGATATTCAATCTAAAAAATAAAATTTGACTTTCCAATGATTAACTGTCGTACCCTAGTATAAAATCAAAAAGATTACTTCCGTTTTTGTAGAGAATTTTACCCTAATAGAATAGAATTATCGGTTTTAAAAACGCTTACATTATTTTAAAATAAACTTAAATAACATAACGGAGGTATCCATCATGAAAAAGAAATGGATGTATTATGCTGCTTGCGGACTAGCTCTTTTTGGTCTTGCCGCTTGTTCTTCTAATGAATCTGCCGATGACAGTTCATCTGATAAAGGAGACGGCGGTTCGCTAGTCGTTTATTCACCAAACTCAGAGGGCTTAATCGGAGCAACTATTCCTGCCTTTGAAGAAAAATATGGTATCAAAGTAGAACTGATTCAAGCTGGTACTGGAGAACTTTTCAAAAAACTAGAGTCAGAAAAAGAAGCTCCTGTAGCTGATGTCATCTTTGGTGGTTCTTATACACAATATGCTACCCACGGAGAACTCTTTGAAAACTATACTTCAAAAGAAAATGATAATGTTATCAAAGAATATCAAAACACAACTGGCTACTCCACACCTTATACACTAGATGGTAGTGTTTTAATCGTCAATCCCGATTTAACGAAAGGCATGAACATCGAAGGATATAGCGACCTTCTCAAACCTGAACTAAAAGGAAAAATCGCAACTGCTGACCCAGCAAACTCTTCTAGCGCCTTTGCTCAATTAACAAATATGCTACAAGCTCAAGGTGGTTACAAAGACGATAAAGCCTGGTCTTATGTAAAAGATCTCTTCACACTTATTGATGGTAAAATCGGTTCAAGCTCATCTGGTGTCTATAAAGCAGTCGCTGACGGAGAAATGGCTGTTGGTCTCTCTTATGAAGATCCAGCAGTTAAACTCTTAAATGACGGAGCTAATATCAAGGTAGTCTATCCAAAAGAAGGAACCGTCTTCCTACCTGCTAGTGCTGCTATCGTTAAAAAAGCGAAAAATATGGAAAATGCCAAGAAATTTATCGATTTTATTATCTCTCAAGAAGTACAAGATACACTTGGTACAACCACTACTAACCGTCCTGTTCGTAAAAATGCCAAAACAAGCGAAAACATGAAACCAATTGACAAAATCAAAACACTCACTGAAGATTATGATTATGTCATCAAGAATAAATCAGATATCGTTAAGAAATACAACGAAGTCTTTACAGATATCCAATCTAAACAGTAAAAGAGGTTCACTATGAGTGAGATCAAAATTATTAACGCCAAAAAAATCTACCACGATGTCCCTGTTATTGAGAATTTGAACATTACAATTCCAAAAGGAAGTCTCTTTACCCTTCTTGGACCTTCAGGGTGTGGGAAAACGACACTTCTTCGTATGATTGCAGGTTTCAACAGTATCGAAGGCGGAGAATTTTACTTCGATGATACAAAAATCAATAATATGGAACCCAGCAAACGCAATATCGGCATGGTTTTCCAAAACTACGCTATTTTCCCACATTTGACTGTTCGAGATAATGTTGCTTTTGGTCTCAAGCAAAAGAAAGTCCCTAAAGAAGAATTGGTACAACAGACCAATAAATATCTTGAACTCATGCAAATTGCTCAATATGCGGATCGAAAGCCCGATAAACTTAGTGGTGGACAACAACAACGTGTCGCCTTGGCACGCGCCTTAGCTGTTAATCCAAGTGTTCTCCTCATGGACGAGCCGCTTAGTAACCTAGATGCCAAACTTCGCTTGGATATGCGTCAAGCCATTAGAGAAATCCAACACGAAGTGGGAATTACAACTGTTTATGTAACCCACGACCAAGAAGAAGCCATGGCTATTTCAGACCAAATTGCTGTTATGAAAGATGGGGTGATCCAACAAATCGGTCGGCCAAAAGAACTCTATCATAAACCAGCTAATGAGTTTGTAGCAACCTTTATCGGACGCACAAATATTATCCCTGCCAATCTCGAAAAACGGAGCGACGGTGCTTATATCGTCTTTTCAGACGGCTATTCTCTTCGTATGCCAACTCTTGACCACGCAGAGGAACAGGCTATTCATGTAAGCATTCGTCCTGAAGAGTTTATCAAAGATGAGTCTGGAGATATTGAAGGAACTATTAGCGATAGCGTCTATCTTGGACTAAATACTGAATATTTCATCGAGACAGGCTTTGCCTCAAAAATTCAAGTTAGCGAAGAATCAACTTTTGAAGAAGATCTACAAAAAGGCGATCGTATTCGTCTACGAATCAATACTCAAAAATTAAACGTCTTTTCTGCAGATGGTTCGCAAAACCTGATAAAAGGAGTCAACCATGGAACGTAAAAAACTAAATATTTGGACAGCCTCCTCTTTCTTCATCTTTCTTACCTATCTTGTCTTTCTCGTTTATCCTATCGTTACCGTGCTCAAGCAAGCACTCATACATGAAGGGCAATTCTCACTAGCTAATTTTGTCACTTTCTTTAGTAAAGCCTACTACTCTGAGACACTAGTCAACAGTTTCAAGGTTTCCATTACCGCTACTGTCACTTCCTTAGTTGTAGGAACCCTATTAGCTTACCTCTTTTCCATGTATGATTTCAAGGGAAAGAAATTTCTACAAATATTGATTATCATTGCTTCCATGTCAGCTCCTTTCGTGGGAGCCTACTCCTGGATTCTCTTGCTGGGACGAAATGGGGTCATCACAAAATTTCTGACAAATGCCCTTCATCTTCCAGCTATCGATATTTATGGATTCAAAGGAATTGTACTTGTCTTTACACTGCAACTATTCCCACTGGTATTTCTATACGTTGCTGGGACAATGAAAAGTATTGACAATTCTCTACTTGAAGCTGCTGAAAGCATGGGGTCCTTCGGATTTAAGCGTATCGTAACGGTTGTTTTACCTCTCCTAGTTCCAACCTTACTAGCAGCTGCCCTACTTGTATTTATGAGAGCATTCTCAGACTTTGGAACACCGATGTTGATTGGTGAAGGATATCGGACTTTCCCAGTCTTGATTTATACCCAATTTATTAGCGAGGTTGGAGGAAATTCTGCTTTTGCATCTGCTTTAGCAATTATGGCGATTATCATCGCCTTGGCAATTTTCCTTATCCAAAAATACATTTCAAATCGCTACAGTTTCAGCATGAATTCGCTCCATCCAATTGAGCCTAAAAAAACAACAAAAGGAAAAATGGCTGCCATTTATGCAACAGTCTACGGAATTATCTTGTTCTCTGTTCTACCTCAAGTCTACTTGATTTATACTTCTTTCCTAAAAACATCAGGTATGGTATTTGTCAAAGGTTATTCTCTAAACAGTTACAAGGTAGCTTTCAATCGTATGGGATCTGCTATTTTCAATACCATTCGTATCCCTTTGATTGCCTTAGTTCTAGTTGTCCTATTCGCAACATTTATCTCCTACCTAGCCGTTAGAAAACGGAATTTGTTTACAAACTTAATTGATAGCCTCAGTATGGTTCCTTATATTGTACCAGGAACCGTTCTAGGGATTGCCTTCATTTCTTCCTTCAATACCGGTCTATTTGGAAGTGGATTTCTTATGATTACAGGGACAGCTTTCATCTTAATTATGTCTCTATCTGTCAGAAGATTACCCTATACTATTCGCTCATCTGTTGCTAGTTTGCAACAAATAGCACCAAGTATTGAAGAAGCCGCGGAAAGCTTAGGAAGTAGTCGTCTCAATACCTTTGCCAAGATTACAACTCCAATGATGCTATCTGGTATTATTTCTGGAGCCATCCTATCTTGGGTCACAATGATTTCAGAACTCTCTACTTCTATCCTCCTCTACAATGTCAAAACAAGAACAATGACTGTAGCTATTTATACAGAGGTTCTCAGAGGAAATTACGGTGTAGCCGCAGCCTTGTCAACTATCCTGACTGTTCTAACGGTAGGTTCCTTGCTCTTGTTTATGAAAATCTCTAAAAGCAATAGCATTACACTTTAGTTTTCCCCATCAAAAACAGCCGAAAGGATTACCCTCGGCTGTTTTTTCTTATCTTTATATTCTTATCAAATCCCTAGTTCATGACAAGCAAGTCTAGACTGATTAAATAGAGACTTCCTCCATCTTCTCCCGTCCTAGTTCTCGGTAACTACGGTCGCCGACAACTTCTACGCTAAACTGGCCTTCCTCATATTCAAGGATTGTCACGCTGCCATTATCTAGACCATGCGGATGCATGCCATTAATCAAATAAACAATGGTTCCAATGGTCATTCCGTGACTGACAACGAGAGCGTTGCCCCCACCTTGTTCTTCCATTTCTTTGGCAATCGCTTCAAAACCTTCCTTGATTCGGCTACTGAGTTTTTCCCATCCTTCAGCCCAACCAGCTGTATCGACCTCTACCAAGCCCTCAGCCAGTTCAGCATAAGACAATTGGTGAACATGTTCCACATTAAAGATACGAGGAATAATGCCCATGAAAAGATCGCCATCGTAGGCTCCATCAAAACTACCGAAACACCATTCTCTGATACGCTTGTCCATGCGGTAAGGGATTTTCCCCTGCAAACCAAGTTCTTCAAGGATAATTCCCATGGTCTGAATGGTGCGCCCTGAATCACTCGAATAAGCGCGCTCAAACTGTAGACCAGACTCTCGCAAACCAATTCCTAATTCTTGAATCCCTCGCTCACCTTCAGCTGTTAAGGGAGTATCGCTCCAACCTTGCGCGCGACCAATCGTGTTAAACATAGTCTTGCCATGACGTACCAAATACAATCGTACTTTTACCATTTTCCGTCCTCCGTTTGTTTCTATTATATCATGGATGATAAAACAAAAGCCACCCATACAGGCGACTTTTGCAGGAGATTATTATGAAAAAGTTTAGGAGTTCTATTAAATAAAGATATTAGATGAAAATCAAATTCAAACTAAATCAGTGTTATCTGTTTCAAATAATATTAGGAGGTCTTTATTTAATGATTATAGTATACACATCTAACCTTAAATAGAACTTAAAACATTAAACCCATTCACCTTTTTCATTTACTTTATAACCGTTAATGGTCATATTTTTTGCTAGTTTTCCATCGGCTAGCAAGTAATACCACTTATCTCCATCCTTAATCCATTGGTTACGAGCGTACTTGCCGTCTTGGTTCAGATAATACCAACTATCATACTGAGAATCAAATATCCACTCACTCTTAGCCATGTAACCGCCACGTTTTAGGTAGTATTCGCCCTGCCAAGCTTTCTCCACATAACTACCAGTTGAATCTACATAAAACCAGCTCTTATAGTCTTCATCATAAATCCATTCACTCGCAGCCATTGAAGCATCTGCTTTTAGATAATAACGGCCTACCCAACGGTTTCTTACAAGATTACCCGAAAGGTCATTATAGTACCATTTGCCAGACTCTTTAAACCACTTACTTGCTTGATAATCCTTCTTAGTCTCTCCATTAGAGGAAACAGTAGACTGAGATGAAGTTGAAACTGAAGCTGAGGTTGAAGTCCCAGTAGAAACTGCTTGAATAGCCTCTTCTTTTGTCACCTTAGGCTTAACTTTGCCTTGGTAAACAGCTTCAATACGCTTAGTAAAGACAGATAACTCTTCAGGGGATAGCATGTGTCTTACAGTCTCTTCCTTATATACAAGACCTGCTTCTTTCCTGATTTTGTGTATCCCCTCTTCAACTATATCATCAATCTTACTAAACATAGAAACTTTATCTGCTTTTGAAAGTGTATCATCATTACTAATGGCTGTCTTCTCCATGAAAGCAACAGCATTAATTTCTCTGATATTTTTTTCCGTAGGAATTAAACTAGGGCTCCATTTATCAACTTTGTTATAAAAAGTTGATAATTTTTGAACATACTCTTTTAATGTTAAGTTACTATCATTGTATGGCTCATCATCGCCAAAATGACGAGACCGAGGTAACGACCAGCCTGTTAATGGTCCGTAAAAACTTTTTAAATCGCTAATTAGTTTTTCCTTCTCAACAGATGAGTATAAATTACTATCTTTTTCTACTTGCTGAAGTAGTAAGTCAAATTTTTTTATTCTAGCAATATCAAAAACATATTCTAAAGAGTTAGGCATATCACCTTTCATTCTATTAATAGTTCCTTCTATGTCAGACGAATAGTAATGATCTCTTTTTGAAAATCTATTTATATTTTCCTCTCTCTCCTCTATCACCTCATCTATTTTTTTAACTATGGCATTCTTGAGTTTTAAAACATCAGCCTCTTTAAATTGTACAGTATTCCAATCAATGTCATCAATTTCTTTTAATAATTTTTTCTTTACTTGTTCAGAATAATTTCTAAGTGCACTCTCTAAATCTGACCATGTTTTGTAAAAACTCTCATTACTAGAATTGTTATCATTTTCCTGCGCATAAACTACTTGATTGGCAAAAGTTGGGACTAGTAAAGTCGACAGTCCTAAAGCTACTAAAGCACGTTTCATTTCTTTTTTCATCAATTTCTCCTATTTTCTTAATTTTTAAAACTATGAATTGGTGCTGGGATTTGTCCTCCACGAGAGATGAAATCAACAGACGAAGCCCCATTGACCTTCATAACGGGTGCAGTACCTAATAGACCACCAAACTCAATCATGTCTCCTTCTTTTCCTTTAGGAATGATACGAACAGCTGTTGTTTTCATATTAATGACACCAATTGCAGCTTCATCTGCAATCATAGCCGCAATGGTTTCAGCAGGTGTATCCTCCGGAATGGCAATCATATCCAAACCAACTGAACAGATAGCCGTCATAGCTTCTAGTTTTTCCAAATTAAGAGAACCATTTTGCACTGCAGCAATCATCCCCTCATCCTCAGAAACAGGGATAAAGGCACCAGACAAACCTCCAACTTGGTTGCAGGCCATCACTCCACCCTTCTTAACTTGGTCGTTCAAGAGAGCCAAGGCAGCCGTCGTTCCATGCGTTCCAACTGTCTCTAGCCCCATTTCCTCAAGGACACGTGCTACAGAATCTCCAACAGCAGGTGTTGGTGCCAAACTCAAGTCTACAATACCAAACTCCACACCCAGTCTCTCACTGGCCATCTGACCAACCAATTGACCGATACGAGTAATCTTGAAGGCAGTCTTCTTGACCGTTTCGGCTACTACATCAAAGCTCTGTCCACGAACTTTTTCCAAGGCACGTTTCACCACACCAGGACCGGAAACTCCGACATTGATGATAACATCTGCCTCCCCAACACCATGGAAGGCACCCGCCATAAATGGATTGTCCTCAACAGCATTAGCGAATACAACCAACTTAGCTGCCCCCATATCAGATAGAGTTGCCGTTTCCTTGATAACTCGTCCCATATCTGCGACAGCCGTCATATTGATACCAGACTTGGTTGAGCCGATATTGACTGACGAGCAGACCTTGTCTGTTTCAGCCAAAGCGCGAGGAATAGAATTGATAAGAATCTCATCTCCCTTTTGATACCCCTTCTGTACCAAGGCAGAAAAACCACCGATAAAGTCCACTCCAATCTCTTTCGCAGCCTTATCAAGCGCTTTTGCCAGCACAACATAGTCCGTCGAATCTGTCGCTGCTCCAATCAGAGAAATAGGAGTCACAGATACACGCTTATTAACGATAGGAATTCCCAACTCAGCTGCAATTTCATCGCCAACAGTCACTAAATTAGCTGCTTTGGTCGTAATCTTTTGATAAATTTTCTCCGCAGCACGATTGATATCTGGATCGATACAGTCCAAAAGGGAAATCCCCATGGTAATGGTTCTGATATCGAAGTTCTGCTCCTCAATCATAGCAATGGTTTCAGTAACTTGTCTAATATCCATGTGCACCTCCTAGATATTATACATAGCTTCGAAAATCGCTGCACTCTGAATATTAATTTTTACATTCAAAGTTTCCCCGAAAGCTTCAAATTCATTACGAAGATAGGTAAAATCTTGCTTTTCATCACTAGAGACGACAGCCATCATCGTGAAATATTCATCCAAGACAGTTTGAGAGATATCGTCTATGTTCAAACCCAATTCTGCAATTTTACTAGAAACACCTGCAACAATTCCAGATTTATCTTTACCAACAACAGTTATAATCGCTTTCATAAGCAAACTCCAATTCTTCTTTTAATAGGAAACCTGAACATTAAACAGGATTCTTTTCAATTAGTATAGCATAATTCCAACTAAAATACTCAAAAACGCCTGCTTACGAAGTTGTTCTTAAGCAAAAAACAATTTCGTAAACAAGCGTCTACTATCCCAACTTATGATGAGTGTTCCCGCTAGGACCGAAATCCTAGCGGTAGACCAGAGCTAGACTAAGAGCACAAGACTCCATCATCATAACACTCAACAAAATTGATGATTTTATACTAATTCGATGATCGCCATTGGCGCTGCATCACCACGACGTGGTTCAGTTTTAAGGATACGAGTGTATCCACCGTTACGTTCAGCATAACGAGGTGCGATTTCTGAGAACAATTTTTGAAGTGCTGTAGTAGAAGTGTACTTATCAGTTGCTTCATCATAGTTTTCAGATGCGATTTCATTACGTACGAAAGCAGCTGCTTGACGACGTGCATGCAAATCACCACGTTTACCTAGAGTAATCATTTTTTCAACAGTTTTACGGATTTCTTTAGCACGAGCTTCAGTTGTCACGATTGATTCGTTGATCAAAAGGTCAGTTGTCAAATCGCGAAGCATTGCTTTACGTTGTGAGCTAGTGCGTCCTAGTTTACGGTAAGCCATTTATTCCTCCTTTATTTATCTTTTAATCCAAGACCCAAATCAATGAGTTTGAGTTTCACTTCTTCCAAACTCTTGCGTCCAAGATTTCGTACTTTCATCATCTCTGCTTCAGATTTTTCTGTCAAATCATGCACAGTATTGATACCGGCACGTTTCAAACAGTTGTATGAACGCACAGACAAGTCCAGTTCCTCAATCGTACGATCCAAAATACGGTCGTCAGATTCAGTATCAGCTTCTTTCATCACTTCAGTTGACTTAGCAATCTCAGTAAGATTTGTAAACAAATCAAGATGTTCTGTCAAGATACGTGCTGAAAGCCCTAATGCATCTTCTGGAATAATTGTTCCATTAGTTAAGATTTCAAGGGTTAATTTGTCAAATCCATCATTGCTACCTACACGAGCAGGTTCCACTTGATAGTTGACTTTTGTAACTGGTGTATAAATAGAATCTACAGCAAGTGTTCCAACTGGTGCATTATCCTTTTTATTTTCATCTGCAGGTACATATCCACGACCACTGTTAACAGTCATAGTCGCTTTTAGAGAAGAACCTTCACCGATTGTAAAAAGATAATGATCTGGATTTACAATTTCAATATCGCTATCTGTCAAAATATCACCAGCTGTTACTTCAGCAGGACCTTCAACATCTAGTTCGATGATTTTTTCGTCTTCAACGTACGATTTCACTGCAATTCCTTTAATGTTCAGAATGATTTGCATCACGTCTTCACGAACACCCGGAACTGTGTCAAACTCATGTAACACACCATCAATGTTGATAGATGTCACAGCTGCTCCTGGTAGAGAAGCTAGAAGTACACGACGAAGAGAGTTACCAAGAGTTGTACCGTAGCCACGTTCAAGTGGTTCGATTACAAACTTGCCATAATCTTTATTTTCATCAATTTTTGTTATATTTGGTTTTTCAAACTCGATCATTTAGTTACTCCCTCTTAAACGAAAAGCAGTGTAATGCGATGATTATACACGGCGACGTTTTGGAGGACGAGCACCATTGTGTGGCACTGGAGTCACATCACGAATTGCTGTTACTTCAAGACCAGCGGCAGCAAGCGCACGAATAGCTGACTCACGACCAGAACCTGGACCTTTTACAGTAACTTCAACTGATTTAAGACCGTGTTCTTGTGCAGATTTAGCAGCAGCTTCAGAAGCCATTTGAGCAGCGAATGGTGTAGATTTACGAGAACCTTTGAAACCAAGAGCACCAGCTGATGACCAAGCAATTGCATTACCATGCACATCAGTAATCATAACAATAGTGTTATTAAATGTAGCGTGAATATGAGCAATACCAGATTCGATATTCTTTTTCACACGACGTTTACGTGTTGGTTTAGCCAAGACTTTTACCTCCTATATTATTTTTTCTTACCAGCGATCGCAACAGCTTTACCTTTACGAGTGCGAGCGTTGTTTTTAGTGTTTTGTCCACGGACAGGAAGTCCACGACGGTGACGGATACCACGGTATGAACCGATTTCCATCAAACGTTTGATGTTCAAGTTTACTTCACGACGAAGGTCACCTTCAACTTTGATTGCATCCACTTCACGACGGATAGCATCTTCTTGATCTGATGTAAGATCACGTACACGAACATCTTCTGAGATTCCAGCAGCTGCCAAAATTTTCTTAGATGTTGCAAGTCCGATACCATAAACATAAGTCAATGAGATTACTACGCGTTTGTCATTTGGAATGTCAACTCCAGCAATACGAGCCATGTTTTCTCCTTTCTATCTTATCCTTGACGTTGTTTGTGTTTTGGATTTGCTGGGCAAATTACCATAACACGACCATTACGACGAATAACTTTACAGTATTCGCAAATTGGTTTGACCGATGGTCTTACTTTCATTTCTTATCCCTCCAAGTTTTTCGATTATTTAAAGCGGTAAGTGATACGTCCACGTGTCAAGTCATATGGACTCATTTCGACAGTAACACGATCTCCCGCTAAAATACGAATATAGTTTTTACGAATTTTACCAGAAACTGTTGCTAAAATCTGATGTCCATTTTCAAGTTCAACCGTAAACATTGCATTCGGCATTGTATCAACTACTTTGCCTTCAACTTCAATCACATCGTCTTTTGCCACGCAAAAGCACCTCCATAAATTTCGATTCGATGCCTCTAGACACAGAGACAACAATTATAAGTCAGACTATCTCAGTATAACATTTATAGCTGATTTTTGCAAGTGTGAAAAGCGCTTTATTTCAAATTTGTCAATACTTTTTCGATATCTGAGAAAACATCATTGATATCTTGATTACCTTCGATGTCATGAACCAAACCTTTGGCACGGTAGTGAGCAATGATTGGTTCCCCTTGAGCAATATTCACATCCAAACGACGTTTGACTGTCTCAGGCTTATCATCTTCACGTTGGTAGTAATCTTCTTCTTTATAATCAACTGGTGGGTTAAAGACCTTGTGGAAAGTTTCTCCAGTTACGCGGTGGATGATACGGCCACTCAAACGTTCCAAGAGGCTATCTGGATTCACTTCAATGTTAATAACACCTTCTAGTTCAATGCCAAGTTCAGCCAATGTTTTGTCCAAGGCATGAGCTTGTTCGATTGTACGTGGATAACCATCCAACAAGAATCCTGTTTCTTTAATATCATCTTGTGAAAGACGTTCTTTTACGATTCCATTTGTAACTTCGTCAGGAACCAATTCACCCTTGTCAATGTATGACTTAGCAAGAACACCCATTTCAGTTTGATTTGCCATTGCAGCGCGGAACATATCACCTGTTGAGATATGTGCAACATGGAATTGTTCTACGATTTTTGCTGCTTGAGTTCCCTTACCTGCACCAGGTAAGCCCATAATCAAAAGATTCATGATCTGATCTCCTTATTTTATTTTTAAATAGAAGCAAAAAGTCTTTTCACCCCTATTTAAAAACAAAATAGAAGAGGGGAGACCAAACTCTCACAAATGTTAGAGTTAAACCTCCACTCCCTCAGTATTTACTGATTTATACTCAATGAAAATCAAAGAGCAAACTAGGAAGCTAGCCGCAGGTTGCTCAAAACACTGT
>NZ_JUUO01000071.1 GCF_001074975.1 Streptococcus pseudopneumoniae
TCAGGCTTATAAAAAGGAGTTAGGTCGTTCCTACACACGTGATGCCTTCTATCAACTGTTGAAGCGCCATGGTTGGCGAAATATTACGCCACGTCCAGAACATCCTAAGAAAGCAGACGCTCAAACCATTGTCGCGTCTAAAAATAAAATCTCAATTCAAGAAGATGAGAAAGCGCTTTAAATATAGTAGACGTTTTCGTAAGGTTCGCTTGATGTACCAAGATGAAGCTGATTTCGGGAGAATCAGTAAACTGGGTTCTTGTTGGGCTCCTCAAGGAATCCGACCTAGCATTCCTAGTCATTATATGCGAGAATATC
>NZ_JUUO01000072.1 GCF_001074975.1 Streptococcus pseudopneumoniae
TACTCTTCGAAAATCAAATTCAAACCACGTCAGCGTCGCCTTGCCGTACTCAAGTACAGCCTGTGGCTAGCTTCCTAGTTTGCTCTTTAATTTTCATTGAGTATAAACCTCTGAAAAACGTCATTCTCACATGAGCTGGCGTTTTTTCTATGCAAACATTTCCAGTCAAATCATTGGAAAATTCCGACTGTTTCAGCTACAATGGAAGAAAAAAGATTGGAGTATCTTATGGTAACTTTTCTCGGAAATCCTGTGAGCTTTACAGGTAAACAACTACAAGTCGGCGACAAGGCACTTGATTTTTCACTCACTACAACAGATCTTTCTAAAAAATCTCTAGCTGATTTTAATGGCAAGAAAAAAGTCTTGAGTGTCGTGCCTTCTATCGATACAGGCATCTGCTCAACTCAAACGCGTCGTTTTAATGAAGAACTGGCTGGACTGGATAATACAGTCGTCTTGACTGTTTCCATGGACCTACCTTTTGCCCAAAAACGTTGGTGCGGTGCTGAGGGAATTGAAAATGCCATCATGCTCTCAGACTATTTCGACCATTCCTTTGGACGTGATTATGCCCTCTTAATCAATGAATGGCACCTATTGGCACGCGCAGTCTTTATCCTTGATACTGACAATACTATTCGCTACGTTGAATACGTGGACAATATCAACTCTGAACCAAACTTTGAAGCCGCAATTGCAGCTGCTAAAGCCCTATAGAAAAAATCCTCTGTCACAAAGAGTTCCCTGCTCTTTTAAACGGAGGATTTTTGATTACCAGTAAATACAAGTCCAATCTGATAAAAACGACTACCTTACTCTACAGATTTCAAGGCTTCAAGCATATCAACCTTTCTCAGATGATAATTGACAAAGAAACCAAGCAAGGTCAAAATGATACTTACTGCTGCCACTGGAATTACATAGACTTCCCAGCCTACCTGCGGATAAAAGAGAATGGTCGCAGGCGAAATCATTTGAATCAAAAATTGGTGTAAATAGAAACCTGAGAGCAGACCAAGTACGATTCCCACAAGGGACAGCACAATCGTCTCACGGTAAATGTAGAGTGTGACTTCATTATTATGAAAACCGAGAACCTTGATAGTGGAGAGTTCACGGATTCTCTCAGCTACGTTGATATTGGTTAGATTGTAGAGGATAACAATAGCCAACAGAACCGATACGATGACCAAGATGGTCATGGTCTGATTGAGTGAGCTGGCGACGGCGTCAAAGAGTCGAATAGCTGAAGCATTCTGGATAACGCTAGACACCGCAGCTTGATTCATAAGCAAGCCTGCCTGTCTTTCGATATCAGTAGCACTGGTATCCCTTAGCGAGACCAGATAAGTGTTGGCTTGGGGCACTTGTCCGTAAATTTGCTCATAGCTAGCCTGACTCATATAAATAAAGTGACCAACGTAATTCTCAGTAATGGCAGCGACCTTTAGCTCCTTGCCTTCAATTTCTAGAGTCTGCCCAACCTTGACACCTGCCAACTGGGCGAGTTTAGCTGAAATAACGACACCATCTTTTAATGTCAGCTCCTGCTGATGATGTTGAAGATGGATAAAAGGAGTCAAATCTTCTTTCTCTGTCATCATAAGAGTAATAGTTTGAAGACCAGCCTTACCTTTGAAATCTTTGTCTAGCGTTTTAGAATAGATTTTCTGGTAGGCTTGGATATCTTTCCCTTTCAATACTTCTTCTAGCTCTGCCTTGTCCTGATCGGTTGCACTAGGATTTTCAGAGACAATCATCTGATACTGTTGAATTTGTTGAAACTGTCTAGACGGAACTCCTGCTACAGAGGATTGGATTCCCAAACCTGCAAAGAGAAGAGCTACAGAACCTGCCACACCAAAGATCGTCATCAACATCCGCTGCTTATAACGGAAGATATTGCGGGCTGTTACCTTATGAGCAAAACTGAGACGACGCCAGATAAAACCGATGCGCTCCAGTAAGATTTTAGCTCCTTTAACAGGAGGTTTAGGTAGTAAAAGCTGGGCTGCTTCATCATGAAGTTCCCTACGAGCCACCAGATAGGCTGGTAACACACTCGCCAGCCAACTTAAAACAAGAGCCAGTAAGCTATAGGTCCAATAGAACTGAATCTGGGTTTCTCCCACTACCATTCCTTTTGTAATGACACTTGAAATCACACTAGCTAGTAAATAATGTCCAAGTATGCTACCTAGAGCTGTTCCGACAGTCCCAGCTACTAGACCGTAGAGGAGAAACTTGGCAATAATATCCTTACTACGATAACCCAAGGCCTTAAAAATCCCTGCATGTGTTCGCTCTTCATCCACAAAACGAGTCATGGTTGTAAAGGTCACCATGGCTGCTACGGCATAAAGCACTACAGGAAAGATATTGCCCACTGCCCGAATACTGGCTGAAGCATTACTGTACATGAGGTAGCCTTGACCGCCAGGCATGGTCTGACGATTATATACCTGATACTTGGGCTCAGCTAAATCATCCAAGACTTGCTGATGTTTTTCTAGTTTTTCCTTTTCTTGGGCTAGATTTTGTTCAGCCTGCTTTAGTTTGTCCTCTTCCTTGTTCAATTCCTGCTTAGCTTGGGTAAGTTGAGCACTGGCTTGCTCTCTCTGAGCTTGAGGAAGCAAGGCTAGTTGACTTTCCTGAGCCTGTAAACGAGCTTGAGCAGTTGCTAAACGACGCTTGCCTTCCTGCAGATTAGTCTCAGCCTTATCAAGGGTTTCTTGCCCCTTATCGAGAGACTCTTGCCCTTCTTTTTTCAAGAGTTGCAGACGTACCTTGCCATTATCTGATAGAGCTTGTTCAAGATCTTCCTGATGTTGCTTGGATTTTTCTTCATAAGCTACTGAAAAAGCATTTAAGCCTGCTAAATCTTGATATTTCAAACGAGCTATATTGTAGACTTTTTGATCAAACTGACTAGGTAAAATCACCCCATAGGATGTCAGAGTCCCACTTCCACTTGCTGCGTAGCCCATATCTCGCTGGGAGAGGATTTCAGCTGAATCCACAAAACCAGTAATGGTATAAGTATGGTCTTTTAAAGAGGAATGACCCTCTTCTTTTTCTTTAAAACTAATCTCCTGTCCCACACGATATTGGCCTTGCAAATGACTAGCTAAAGCAATTTCTTGGTCTGACTGCGGAAGTCGCCCTTCTGTCACTTGAAAGGTTGAAATTCGCTCTGATTTGGAGTACAGCCGAATGGCATCCTGTCCATTATCCATAGTCACATCTGTCAAATAGCCAAACTCAACCTCTGCGCCCTGTGTCTGTTCTAGTTCTTCTTTATCTGCTTGATCCAAGCCATAGTTAGACATAACTGCCAAATCCAAGGTTTGAGCAGTTGTTAAATAAGCATTGGCTGTCGCCTCCATATTGGGACTGGTTACTTTGAGGCCTACTAGGGCTAAAGAACCCAACATCATCAAGGTCAAGATGGATAAAAAACGCCCCTTAGAGCCTGTGAAGGACTGAATCAAGTCCTTCCAATAGGTTTTTCGCTTCATCATGCTAGTACTCCAATGTATCGATACCCTGCGGATGCTCATTGATTGTTACGCTCTTAACCGTGGCATCTCGCATGTGAATCACCCGATCAGCAATGGGCGCCAAAGCTCCATTGTGAGTCACGATGATTACCGTCGCCCCCTTTTGACGAGACATGTCTTGGAGAATCTTCAAGACTTGCTTACCCGTCTGATAATCCAAGGCTCCAGTTGGTTCATCACAAAGGAGGATTTTAGGATTTTTAGCTACTGCGCGTGCAATGGAGACTCGCTGTTGCTCCCCTCCAGAAAGCTGGGCTGGAAAGTTATTGAGACGATGAGCCAGACCTACATCTGTCAAGACCTGCTCAGGATCCAAGGCATCTGTCACGATTTCTGAGGCCAGTTCCACATTTTCCTTTGCGGTCAAATTGGAAACTAGATTGTAAAACTGAAAAACAAAACCAACATCATTTCTACGGTAATTGGTGCGCTGGTGGGAACTATAGTCGGCAATATTGGCACCATCAATCCAAATCTCCCCTTCATCATTGGTATCCATTCCCCCAAGAAGGTTAAGAACTGTTGACTTGCCTGCACCAGACGCACCAAGGATAATCACTAGCTCCCCCTTTTCAATCTCAAAATTCACATCACGATTGGCCACAATTTCCATGTCTCCAATCTGATAACGCTTGTAACAATGTTTCATCTCAATATAAGCCATCAGACCCACCCTCTCTCAAACAAATTACTTCCTATTACTATTATAACGCTTTTTCAACTAGTTGGAAACCAGAAGCAAATACAAAAAATCCTAGGATTTCCTAGGATTTCTGTCTATAAATTATTTTCCAAGGTAGTATTCAGAAACTACGTTCAATTTTTCGTCAAATTCGAATACCAATGGTGGGAAGTTAGGGATTTCCACGTCCATGATTTCGTCATCTGACAAACCTTTGATGTGTTTTACAAGGGCACGGATCGAGTTACCGTGAGCTCCTACGAATACGTTTTTACCATCTTTAAGAGCTGGAGCGATTTTATCTTCCCAGAATGGAAGGGCACGTTCCAAAGTCACTTTCAAGTTTTCAGCATCTGGGATTACTGAGTCATCAAGTGAAGCGTAACGACGGTCAGTGTGAGCTGAGTGCTCATCATCACGATCCATGTTTGGAGGCAATACATCGTATGAACGACGCCAGATGTGAACTTGTTCATCACCAAATTGTTCAGCAGCCTCAGCTTTGTTTTTACCAGTCAAACCACCGTAGTGACGTTCGTTCAAGCGCCATGATTTTTCAACTGGAACCCACAATTGGTCAGAAGCTTCAAGAGCCAAGTTAGTTGTTTTGATTGCACGTTTCAATACTGAAGTGTAAGCTTGGTCAAATTCGATACCAGCTTCTTTGATCAATTTACCAGCGTCAATCGCTTGTTGTGTACCTTTTTCAGACAAATCAACATCAGCCCAACCAGTGAAAAGGTTAGCTTTGTTCCATTCAGACTCACCGTGGCGAGCAAAAACCAATTTTACCATTAGATGGATTCTCCTTTAAATTTTCCGAGGTTTCCCCTCGTTTATCTATTCTATTTTACACAATTTTTCACAAAAAAGCTAGTCAAAACCAAAAAGGAAAGGACTGTTTGCAATCCTTTTCCTTCTTAGTATCATACAACAACCTTATTTCGCTTCAAATCCTTCAGCCACTGCGTCTGCAAAGTTTTCTTCTACGATGCTTGCACAGTGGTCACAGATAACTGCGTGGTAGCTACGTTCTGCTGTTGTTGGATCGATACGACGGCAACGGTCACATACTTCACCTACAGCGCGTTCAACTGTGAAGGCAACATCTTCGAAGCTAACAGCAGCTTCTGGAGCTGGTCCTTCTGCGATGGTCAAGTCTGACACAATCAAGAGTTGAGCTACATTACTGTTTACTGCTTCGAGTAGAGTTTGCACCACTTCATTTGGGTAAACTGTCAAGTGAGCTTCAAGTGATTTACCGATAACTTTTGCATTACGAGCTTCTTCCAAAGCTTTTTGAGCTTGTCCACGGAAGTCCATGAAGGCTGCCCATGTATCCAAGATTTCTTCTTGGTTAGCAAAAGTTTCTGCTTCTGGCAATTCTGACAATTGAACGAAGTCTTCGGCTTCAAACTCTAGATATGACCAGATTTCTTCCGCAGTGTGAGGAAGGATTGGTGTCAAGAGTTTGGTGATTTTGACAAGAATGTCATAGAAGACAGTCTGCATTTGACGGCGTTCCAATGATTTAGCACCTTCGATGTAAACAACATCTTTAGCAAAATCAAGGTAGAAGGCTGACAAATCAACGTTGATAAAGTTCACTAGTGCTTTATAGATTGTCAAGAATTCAAAGTTGGCATAGGCATCACGAATGGTCTTAACAAGCTGGTTAAAGCGGATGGTCATGTACTTATCAACTGAACGAAGCTCATCGTAAGCGACTACATCTTGAGCTGGGTTAAAGTCAGATGTGTTGGCAATCAAGAAACGAAGGGTGTTACGAATCTTACGGTAAGTTTCAGAGACTTGGCTCAAGATATCCATAGAGATACGCACGTCGTTGCTTGAGTCTACACTTGTTACCCAAAGACGCAAGATTTCAGCACCAAATTGTTTTTCAACATCACTTGGAGCAATGGTATTTCCAAGAGATTTAGACATCTTCTCACCTTTACCGTCAAGGGCAAAACCTTGTGACAAGATTTGTTTGTAAGGTGCTACGCCATGGTTGGCAACAGATGTGATGAGTGAAGAGTTGAACCAACCACGGTATTGGTCAGAACCTTCTAGGTAAAGGTCTGCTGGGTAAGTCAACTCAGGACGGTTTACTACGACTCCATTCCATGATGAACCTGAGTCAAACCAAACGTCCATGATATCTGTTTCTTTTTTGAACTCACCATTTGGTGAACCTGGATGAGTAAATCCTTCTGGTAAGAGGTCCTTGGCATCACGTTCCCACCAAATACTGGAACCATGTTCCTCAAAGAGTTGAGCCACATGTTCAATCGTTTCAGCAGTCATGATAGCTGTACCGTCTTCAGCGTAGAAGATAGGAAGTGGAACACCCCAAGCACGTTGACGAGAAATGACCCAATCGCCACGGTCGCGAATCATATTGTAAAGACGGACTTTACCCCATTCTGAGTGGAATTTCACTTTTTCAATTTCGTCCAAGATTTCTTGGCGGAATTTAGAAACTGAGGCAAACCATTGTGGAACTGCACGCCAGATGATTGGTTTCTTAGTACGCCAGTCAAATGGGTATGAGTGAGAGATTTCTTCTTGAGCAAGGAGGAGGCTACCAAGTTTTTCGATGACAGTTGGGACAACCTTATCATAGAATTGACCTTCAAACTCAGGACCAGCATTCGCCATCATGATACCACGTTCGTCAACAGTCACTGCGACTTCAAGACCATTAGCAATACCAACATTGTAGTCGTCCTCACCAAAACCAGGGGCTGTATGGACGATACCTGTACCAGAGTCAGTTGTAACGTGGTCTCCAAGGATAACCAATTCATCTACAGCTGTATCCCATGGGTGTTCTGTTACGATGTGGTTCAATTCTTGACCACGGTAAGTTGCCAACACTTGAGCATCAGCCCAACCAAACTTCTCAGACAAGCTAGTCAATAATTCTGCAGCAACCACAAACTTACGAGCTTCACCAGCAGGTTGAACCAAAACGTAATCAATATCTGCACCAACAGTCAAACCACGAGAAGCTGTGATGGTAAATGGAGTTGTTGTCCAGACTACGATGTAAGTATCTGTATCTAGAACATCTTTGCCATTTTTTACCTTATTGGCATAGTAAAGGGAAGTTGAAACCAAATCATGGTATTCAATCTCTGCTTCAGCAAGGGCTGACTCAGATGACCAAGACCAGTAAACTGGTTTTGCACCACGGTAGATATAACCTTTATTAGCCATCTCACCAAATACACGGATTTGAGCTGCCTCATAGTCAGGAGTCAAAGTCACATATGGATTTTCCCAGTCACCAGAAACACCCAAACGTTTAAAGTCTTCACGTTGTTTATCTACTTGAGAAAGAGCGTATTCACGGCAAAGTTTCAAGTACTCAACCAAGTCCATTTCTTTACGTTTGACACCTTGTTTTGCCAAAACTTGCTCGATTGGCAGACCATGAGTGTCCCAACCCGGGATAAATGGTGCGTAAAAACCTGACATAGATTTTGAGCGAACAATGATATCTTTTGAAATCTTGTTCATAGCATGTCCAACGTGGATATTTCCGTTAGCGTATGGAGGGCCATCATGCAAGGTGAAATGAGGTTTTCCTTGGTTCAATTCTTGACGACGTTGATAAAGTTTTGCATCTTCCCATTCCTTTTGCCAAACTGGCTCTTTGGTCGGAAGGCCTGCACGCATTGGGAAAGCTGTTTTCCCAAGATTAAGGGTATCTTTGAGTTTCATGGTATCTCCTTTATAAATAATAACAAATTAAAAACCACGACTGCCAAAAAGGACGAAAATCGTGGTACCACCTTTATTTGGAAAAAGATTTAGTCTTTCTCCCTCTTATCCCGTAACGTGGGGAACGTCAAATCTTACTAACTTCAGATTTGAGTTTTTGAGAGGATAATCTTATCAATAGGGATTACAGGACTCACACCATCTCCTGCTCGCTGGAAATATAAAGATAAGATATTGTTCTCAGATCATTTCTTATAAAATTGTAACAGATTCTTGCGGAGCCGTAAAACCTGGTTCTGAGTTTACAGCTTCAGTAGCTGGTGTTGGGCCTGAATAATGGCTTGGAGCTACTTCTGGCTCTTCATACATTGGACCAACTGGATGAGCAGGATCTTCTTCAATTTGAGGACTCACTACAGGAGTTGGATTTTCCACTTCCTGTTTAGCCTGAGCTTCAAATTCAGCCAATTCTTTATTGGCTGCCTCAATACGAGCCTGTAACTCTGCCATTTCTGCTTGAGAGAACTGACGTGTCATATCAATTGGTTCTTCCTCAATTGGAGCTGGAATCGGTTCTCCAAGTACTTCGCTAACCACTTCTTTAAAAGCTTCATCACTGGTTTGAAGATAAGTAGCTGTTGGACGGAGAATATCTTCCCAATCTGACGATTCAACAATAGCTAACTGGCTCTCAATTGTAGATTTGAGACGTTGGTGGAAGACACGGCTCTTGTTCTTCAATTCTTCGGTTTCAACAGCAACTTTCTTAGCATTGTCAGCAGCCTGACGAAGAATTTCATTTGCCTTGTATTTTGCTTCTTCCAATAATCGATGTGCATCCTGTTCAGCTTGATGAATAATATTATTTGAACGATCGTGTGCTGTTTGTTTCACTCTCTCAGCTGTATCTTGGGCAATCAATACAGACTGGCTCAACGAATCTTTCATCTCATCAAAGTAAGACAAACGCTCTTCCAAATTTTTAATATGTAAATCCTTATCATGATTAGAACGAACCAAATCTTCATAATCACGAACTACAATATCTAAAAATTCATCTACTTCTTCTGGATCAAAACCTCTAAAGCGTGTGCTAAAGGTTTTATCTTTGATTTCTAACGATGTAATTGGCATATTTTTCCTCACTTACTTAATAACAACTGGACTGTTATTTTTTTCTTCTCTTTTTTAGTTTGTCCCTTATCTTGAAGTAACCTCAAACGCCCAAATTTTCTCACACTAATCAAGTCTCCAACTTGAACAGTATAATCTGATTTGTCTACCATATGATAATTTACTTGGACAAGTTTCTTGTCAATCAACTGGTTTGCTTGATTTCTAGATAGTTTTAAAACATTTGATAAAAGAACATCTAATCTAAAACTAGACACGCATAAATTCAGCTCTCTATACTGTTCTAGCTTATCTATTTTCTCGGTGAAAGGACGTTCCTCCAGCGAAACAGGTATACGGCCAATTTTCTTTAATCCATCTTGAAAGAGAAGAAGAAACTGCTGATTAATCATAATCTGCGCCCGTTCTTCATCTACTAGGATATCTCCAAAAAGTTTCCGTTCAATCCCTAATTGATTGATGACTGTCCCTAAAATCTTAGCATGCGTTAAGTGTTCAAATTTATTGGAATACACTATTTCCTGGAGAGATATTTCAAAATCTGAAAACTCTGGCTGGAAATAATCTGGGTATAATAAAACTCGAACATACTCACTCGAGACGAATTCCCCACTACTGCTACAAGCAAGACCATAGGTTTTGGCCAAAATCTTTAATAGCTTCTCCTGATGAGGATTGATAAAAGGAGTTAAAAAAGGAGCATAGCTATCTTCTACCTTTTTTATCCATTCCATTCTCTTATCAAGAAAGGGACGATCTTCTATGGAGAAATGCTGGTAAATCCCTTTATTCATCCTATCATCGCCAGAAAACGGACTAGGTTTTCTCCTAAAAATCGAATCAAAACAATCGCAACCCAAACAGATAAATCAAGACCTGCTATCTGTAAAGGCAGGCGTTGCAAAGGAGCAAGCACTGGTTTTACCAATGCTACAATCCAACGACCCAAACTTGATTCGTAGGCGCCTGGAAACCAAGACATGACAGCAAAGGCCACCAAAATCAGGGAGTAAATATCCACTGCATTATAAATCATACGAATTAAAAAAATCATTATCGTACTCTATTTCGTCTCATATCAAAATCAAACTCACCCTGTTGATCTTCATCTGGTAAACGAATATCTTCAACATTTACAATAACATTCACTGGTGTCAACAGGTACATGGTAGAAGCTACCTTTTTCAAATTTCCAGCTAGAACATGGCAAGCTCCATCCAGATAATCTAAACAACGACGAGCTTGCACTTCAGTCATATATTGAAAATCAATCAAAATACTTTCGTTTCCTGCTAATAAATCAACAATTTCTATCGCATCTTCATATTTTCTAGGATAACGAACATCAATTGTTACTTTTTCAGTAGAATGCTGATTTTGCTTTGCTAACTCTTGTTGACGTGCATGCAGTCTAGTAATATTATTTTCTTTTGTACCACTTGTGCTTGGTGTTTGATTCGTTGAGAGAGCCTTTTCCTGTGTAGAATTTACTGGAGTTAAAATGGGCTCATCTCGTTTTTCATTAGGGAGACTTAAATCCTCATCCTCCGTAAAATAATCTATAAATCTATCGAATCTATCTTTTAAAGACATGGTTCTCTCCTACTTAAAAAATGCTGTACCTATGCGAACAAAGGTGGAACCGAATTGAATCGCTTCTTTATAATCACGACTCATTCCCATGCTTAAGTCGGTCATAGGCATATTTGGAATTTGTTTTTCTTGGATTCCTTTTTGTAAATCTTGGGTCGCCTTGAAAATTTCTTTCAACTGCTCACTGCTAGCCTCAAAAGGTGCCATCGTCATTAAACCAACATATTCAATCTTATCTAGTTTGGCTAACTCCGGCAAGACTTCCAATAATTCTTCTCTCGAAAAGCCGTGTTTACTTTCTTCTTTAGAAATATTTACTTGAAGGAAACACTTGATGACTCGGTCACTTCTTTTTTGGATTTCCTCTGCTAGCTTTACTGAATCCAATGCATGGAAATAATCAACGTATTGAATGACATCTTTAACCTTACGTCTTTGCAAGGTACCAATCAAATGCCAAGTCACATCTCGATCTTTTAAAGCTTGATATTTCTCTAGAAACTTATCTACACGATTTTCACCGATATGATGAACCCCTAGCGGAAGCAAGGCTTCCGCTGTCGGTACATCTACATACTTGGTAACTGCAATGACAGAGACCGAGCCACTCTCGCGATGAGCACTCAGACTTGCTTCTGCGACTTCCCGAAAAACACGTTCTGTATTTTCTTTTACATTCATTTACTTAACGATTTTTGAAAAATGGAGGTGTATCCAACTCATCTTCATCTTGCGAATTTGGAATTTCAAAACGTTCTACCGGTGACACTACTGAATCAGTCGGACGAACAATTGTCTCGCGACGTAAATCCCAATCACCAAAAGCAGAGCCTTGAGCTTGTTCCGAGCGACGTTGATTTTGTTTTGGTAATTCAGCCGTTTCTGCCATATCAAAATGACGATCAAAGCCATGTGAATGAGATGGTTTCACTGTCTCACGGTAGTTGGTAGTAGGTCTAGCTTGTGGAGCCACAACCTTTTCTACACGGTCTTGACGAACACCCGTTGCGACAACTGTTACACGAATTTCATCACGCATACTTTCATCAATTGAAGTACCGAGCCAGATGTTTACTCCTTGTCCCGCTGCCTGGTTCACAATTTGTGAAGCCTCTTCTGCCTCAATCAAAGTTAAGTCGAGACCACCAGTTACGTTAACAATCACATCTTCTGCTCCATCAATTGTTGTTTCAAGAAGTGGTGAATAGATTGCCTTACGTGCTGCTTCTACCACACGTTCTTCTCCACTACCGATACCAATACCCATAAGAGCATTCCCTTTATTTGCCATAACTGTTTTCACATCGGCAAAGTCAAGGTTAATCAATCCTGGATTGGTAATCAAATCGGTAATTCCTTGAACACCTTGACGAAGAACGTTATCTGCCTCGCTAAGAGCTTCAAGAAGTGGAGTTTTCTTATCAACAATTTCAAGCAAGTTGTTGTTTGAAATAATCAATAGAGTATCTACATGCTCACGCAGTTGATTAATTCCTTCTACAGCAAATTGTCCACGTTTGCTTCCTTCAAAACCAAACGGACGTGTTACAACACCAACTGTAAGAGCACCTAAATCTTTAGCGATACGAGCAATAACAGGAGCAGCTCCAGTTCCAGAGCCTCCTCCCATACCAGCAGTGATGAAGACCATATCTGCGCCACTGATAGCTTCAGTCAGTGTTTCTTCGCTTTCTTCAGCAGCTTTACGACCAACCTCAGGTTGACCTCCTGCACCCAAACCACGAGTCAATTTAGGTCCCAACTGAATAACAGTCTCAGCTTTTGTACTACTCAATGCTTGTACATCTGTGTTTGCTGCGATAAATTCTACGCCTGTAACACCTTCGTCGACCATACGGTTGATGGCATTGCCACCACCTCCACCGACACCAATTACTTTAATCACTGCACCTTGAGCAGCAGCTGTATCAAATGAAAATGTCATAATTTATTTTTCCTCTTTATTCGTCAAACATGCTTCCGATCAAGCCACGGAAACGATCTGCTAATTTCGGTTTATTTTGTGAAGCTTGTTGGAAATCCGCCATTGGTTCTGTAGGCGCCACCGGCTCTACTTCTGGAGCAGGGGCTGGTTGAACAGGCGTTGATTGTACAAACTGAGCTGTTTTCTGAATCATTCCCCCAAAACTAAGCGGTTGTTGGAATAATCCTTCATCACCCTTGACTGCTCGTTGAGCCAAGAGATGTACTTCTGTCAATTGTCCCGCGAATTCTGATAGACTAATCACATGCGCAAAAGCTGGATTGCGAATACCAACTTGGTTTGGAACATAGAGTTTCACACGAACACCAAAAACTTCTTGAGCAAGCTCCACAATACCCGGTAAAATAGCCGTTCCACCAATCAAAACAATGCCACCAGGAAGATCCAATAAATGTCTTCTGTCTAAGTCTTGTTTGATTTGTTCAAAAATATGCTTAATTCGTGCAGAAATAATCTCTGACAAGTAATTTTCTGTTACTTCAACAGGTTCTACTTCCCCAATCACTTCGACTTGGAAGGTTTCTTTACTTGCAAGAGGAGGGTAAGCCTCTCCATAGTTTAATTTCAATCCTTCAGCCAACTTCTGAGAAGTTTTCAAGACTTTAGAGATATCCTTAGTTACATAATCTCCGCCTTCTTGAAGAATATTGGTAAACTGGAGTTCTTGGTTACGGATTGTAGCAACAGTCGTCTGGCCTGCCCCCATATCAATCACTGTCGCACCAAATTCACGTTCACCTTCGTTCAAAACTGATTGAACCATTGCTAGTGGTGAAATGATAACATTTTCAACCTGAACACCTGCACGCTCAACCGTCTTACGCAAATTGTGCAAGATAGTACGAGGGCCTGTATAAAGCAAACCACGCATTTCAAGGCGAACCCCCATCATGCCACGTGGGTCACGAATACCTTGGAAACCATCCACAATAAATTCCTCAGGGATGAATGTGATAACCTCACGATCAGGTGTCATACTCTTAGTCAAAGCTGATTTGACAACATTTTCAACATCTTGATCCGTAATTTCCTTGGTATCAGATGTTACTGGAATCATCCCTTGAGTTGGTTCTACCTGCAGAAGATTACCAGGTAAGCCGACATTCACTGATTTAATCGAAATGCCTGCCTTTTCTTCCGCTTGGGAAATAGCTGATTTGATAGCAGTTGCTGCTGCATCAATATCAACTATAATTCCATCCTTTACACCCTTACTTTTGGCATTACTCACGCCAATTACATTTAATTCACCATTTCTCTGCTCGGCTACAAGCACCTTGACAGAGCTTGTTCCAATATCTAGACCTGTAAAAAAGCCTTCTCTAGCCATTACATCGCATCCTCTCTATCTTCCAAGTTTCTAACTTCGTAATATTCAATAGCTAAACGTAGGCATAGCTATTCACAGAATATTATAACACAAAAAATCTCATCGTGCTCAGTTTTTTCCTAAATTTACCAGCCAATTTTTTAGTTTTTCTGTTCAGAAATTCATTCACTGTAAACTTTGTCAACAATCTGTCTATTGCCAAAAAAGAAAGCTCATTTCTAAGCTTTCTTTGCAATCATTTTTTCTGCTTCTTGTTCTAAAAATAGTTCCAAAATTTTCTTTGTCAACGTAATCGCTGCTGACAGGACCAGGGAAACGATTAAATAATTAGCTACTAAGCCGTGATCTCCAACCAATGGCGGTTTTGTCAAGAATCCGTAATCGCCACCTGTTACCAAATTGACCACAAAAATCAAGGCATTTAATGCAAAGGTCATGAGAAAAATTCCCTTCACATCCAGCAATCGCGCATTATACTGTCTCAAGAGATAAACCAGTGAGTTCCCCAAGAGAGCTAAGTGCCCAAAGATAAAGGACAAAATGGCAATATGTGGAAAAGGATAGGGATCTGGCACTGGATAAACAAAGGCAGCTAATGTCCCAAATGTTCCTAGTAATGCAAAATACTGCCTATATTTAGACTGACCAGGAAGCACGAGCACCACAAACATAGCCATACGGCAATGGTAAAAGGGTAAACTTTCTGACAGTGGCATATGATTGACCCCATACCAACCATAAAGAAGGATTAACTGAACGGCCTGCAATATTTGGAAAAATCGTTGGTAAACCTTCTTTTCACGATAACGATAGGCTGTATAAAAGGTCAAGGCCAAGAGTGTAAATATACTGACATACCAATAAAGATCAAACTTGGGTGGCTCTGTTGCTTGGGTCGTAAAGAAAATATCCCATAAATTCATCTAGTATTCCTCATGATTCAAAATTTTCCTGCATTTTATTATACCATGCAATGTAAGAAAAATGGATTTAGAAATACGTAAATGTTTAACAAAATCACTTGCATTCATTTTCTAAACTTTCTACCAGCTTAGCTAAATTCATGGAGTTAGAGCCCTTGAGTAAGATTTGATCATTAGCTCCTAGACTTTCCTTGACCTGCTTAACTAGGTCTTCAAATTGGTCTTGATCTTCTGTTTTCTTGAAGTAGTAAACGTGGCCGATTGGGAACATTTGACTGGCAAGTTGGGCCAATTCAGCAATATCTTCTCCATAGAAAATAACGGTATCAAGCACATCTGGAGAAAGACTCAAAATCATCTGGTTATGAAGTTGAACAGACTGATCACCAAGTTCCTTCATATCCGCCAAGACAGCGATTTTTTTGCCACCTTCATTGGCTGGAATGGCAGAGAATGTCTCCAAAATCAACTTCATGGCTGTCGGATTGGCATTATATACGTCAGACAGGATGTCTGCTCCATTGGCTGCTTTCTTCCATTCGGTACGGTTACGCGTCAATTCAAGATTTTGGAAGGCCTGACGAATCTGCTCCTCTGAAACTCCTTCTTGCAGGGCAATATAGGATGCAATCATAGCATTGGTGGCATTGTACTTACCAGTCACTGGCAAATCAAGGGCTTGTTCCAAGAAATTGGCCTTAAAGGTCAAGCTATCCTTACGCTCAACCAAGTCGGTAATTTCCAACTCAGCTCCTTGCCCAAAACGGACCACCTTTTTATCAGCTGGCAAGTAGTCCTCTACAATCGAATCTGCTGGTGCCAAGAGCAAGGAATTCGAAGACATACCGTCTGCAATTTGCATTTTTCCTTTAGCAATCTCAGAACGATCTTTGAAAAAGGCCAAATGAGCTTCTCCAACCAAGGTTACGATGGCTGTCTTTGGATGAGCCAATTCTGACAAGAGATGAATATCTCCCAAGTGATCCTGCCCCATCTCCAAGACCAACTTTTCTGTTCCTTCAGGCATATGAAGAACCGTGTAGGGAAGACCAATCTCGTTATTGTAGTTTCCTTGTGTTTTGTAAGTTTTGTAGGTTGTTGATAGCAAGTGTGCCAACATATCCTTGGTCGTTGTCTTACCATTTGAACCTGTAACTGCAAAAACATCAACTGCCGTTTTTTCAAGATAGTAGGCAGCTAGTTTTTGAAAGGCAGTCAGAACATCATCTACTAGAATGTAAGGGTGATTTGCGACCTCTTTCTCAGACAAGGTTACTGCTGCACCATTTTCAAAGGCTGTTTCGATAAAGCCATGACCATCACGCGCACCCTTGAGGGGCACAAATAAATCTCCTGTCGCAATTAAGCGACTGTCAAACTCAGCTTTTTCTAACTGGGTGTCCTCAAAGATACTGACATCATTTTTAGCTCCTACAACTTGAGCCACTTCATGGATTGTTAATTTCATTTCTACTCCTTTAAAAAGGGCTGAAGTCCGAGAACTCTAGTCACCTTGCAGTGATGGTTCTGGCTCCTACCCTCTCTTTTATTTTTATAGCAAATGCGCTTCGCGCTTGTCAAAACTTTCCTTGGCAAGATCCACCAAACGCTCGATTAGTTCTGGGTAGCTGATTCCCATATTGTCCCAAAGTAGTGGGTACATAGACCACTGGGTGAAACCTGGCATGGTATTGAGTTCATTTAGGAAGATTTCTCCCTTATCTGTATAGAAGAAATCGCAACGAGATAGACCGAGACCCCCAATGGCACGGAAGGCCGTTTCTGCATTTTGACGCATGACAGCTATCACATCATTACTGATTTTAGCTGGGATATCCATGGTAATCTTGTTGTCAATATACTTGGCATCGTAGTCATAAAAGGCAACATCCTTGACTACTTCTCCTGGTAGCGTGCTTTTGACATCGTAGTTTCCTAGTAGACCAACCTCGATTTCACGGGCATTTACCCCTTGCTCTACCAAGACACGGCTGTCATATTGGAAGGCAAGTTCCAAAGCCTGACGAAGTTCTTCTTGATTTTCAGATTTGGAAATACCGACACTAGAACCCATGTTTGACGGCTTAGTGAAGACTGGATAAGTCAATTTTTCTTCCACTTCAGCAATTTTAGCAGTCACATCATCACCTTCAACGATGGCCACATAAGGAACTTGGGCAATGCCAGCAGATTCTAAAACACGCTTGGTCGTGATTTTATCCATGGCAAGACTAGATGACAATATGTTACAACCAACATAAGGCATTTTCAAAACTTCGAGGAAGCCTTGAACAGAACCATCTTCTCCCATCGGACCGTGAAGAACTGGAAAGACAACTGCCCCTTCTTCATAGATAGCACTTGGAGCAATTTTCTTATCCCAATCAATAGTTTCATTGGTCATGAGACGGTCCTCTTGACCTGGAGTCTGACTAAATTCCTGCGTTTTGATAAAGTCACCTGACTGACTGATAAAGAAAGTCTTAACTGTGAAACGATCGTAGTTGACCGCACGCATGACACTCTCAGCTGAAAGGACAGAGACTTCACGCTCTGCACTACGCCCACCATATAAAAGAATAATCGTTTGTTTCATATTATTTGTCCTAATTCTACTAGAATACTCGCTCTTTAGTATATCATATTTGCTTGTTTTTTTAAAACTTGAACCTGATCCTACTCATCACACTATACAAAAAGAGGCCGATATGAACGATTTTCAGCCTCCTTGATTTTTTATAAATGGATGAAGTTCGTAAATTTACCTACACTTACAACTCTGTCCGATTTTCAATGGCTCGTAAGAGTGTGACTTCGTCCGCATACTCGATATCTGCTCCCACAGCAAGGCCTCGTGCCAGACGCGTAACCTTAATCCCAGCTGGCTTGAGTAAGCGGGAAAGATACATGGAAGTCGCTTCCCCATCTGCTGTGGCATTGGTTGCTACGATGACCTCTGAAACTTCACTATCCATCAGACGAGTCATAAGGCTCTTGAGATTGATATCGTCTGGACTGATACCATTCATAGGAGAAATAAGGCCATGCAGGACATGATAGAGTCCATGGTATTCTTGGATATTTTCCATGGCCGCCACATCCCGACTATCCTCTAGCACCAAAATCGTTGTCTGGTCACGAGTTGGATCGGTACAGATAGAACAAGGATCGTCGTCTGTCAAACGTCCACAAATAGAACAGTAGGTCAGTTCTCTCTTAGCAGAAAGGAGATTTTTTGCAAATTCATTGACATCATCATCAGACATCCCAATCGTATAAAAGGCCAGACGCGTAGCCGTCTTAATCCCGATACCTGGTAACTTAGAATAACTGTCAATCAGCTTGGCAATGGGTGTTGGATAAAGCATAATTTCCTTTCTAGTTCATCGGATGGTATTTTTGATACAGATTGATAATGTCACGCGCAATGGAAGGTCCTACACCATTTGTTAGATTGGTATTATGAGGAAAGACTACTGCAACAGCGATTTGGGGATTATCAGATGGGGCATAGGCTACCGCATTGGTATTGGTTGCTTGCTGACCATCTGCCACATAGCTTTCGGCTGTACCCGTTTTTCCGCTAATGGATACCAAGGCACCATTTGAAAAGGCACGTCCAGTTGTCAATCCACTAGTCCCATGAGCAACCTGATAAAAACCTTGGTGCAAGACACTCATATCGGAGTCGGATATATTGACCTTATTCATCTCTGTCGGTTGCAGTTGCTGAATCAAGTCGCCCAGTCCTCCCTTATCATTATTTCCATAAATGCCTTCAACAATACGAGGAGCCACACGAACACCATCATTTGCAATAGTTGCTACATACTGAGCCAACTGCATCGGCGTATAGTTATCAAACTGCCCAAAGGCATTGGTGATGAAATTGGCAAAGTTATACTCTTTGGGAATAAATCCAGTAGATTCATATGGTAGGTCAATCCCGGTCGCAGACCCCAAGCCATATTCGCCAAAGGTTGAACGCAATTTCCCCATAGCAGACTCTAGATTGCTGGTTCCGACAAACATATTTGGTTGATAGGTTTGCCCCATAAGACCTAAGGCTGTTTGGACCATATAAGCATTGGATGAATACTCTAGAGCCTGAACCGCTGTAATCGGCATTGGCACAGAAAAGGCAGTATACCAAGAATTAATTGGAGCTGAACCTTGGAAGACAATGGACTGGTCTGTCAAGGTCTGGTTTCCTGACAAGACTCCATTTTCCCAACCTGAGCTGATGGTCGCCGCCTTGACAACCGAACCTGGAACAAAGACATTGGTTACCGTTCCCAAGGAATCAGGCGTCAACTCTCCCGTTTTCAAGTCCTGTTTAATCCCTGACATAGACAAAACAGCACCTGTTTTTGGGTTAAGGGCGACTGCATAGACACCTTCAGAATACTTGGCTCCACCATTTCCCAACTCTGAATTGAAATAACTTTTCAGCAAGGCATCCACGCTATCTTGAAAGGCCAAATCAATGGTCAGTTTAATATTATTCCCTTTGGTACCATCTTCGATATTTTCGACACTTTCCATATTACCGTACTTGTCTAGATGAATTTCCTTCACCGAGCGTTTACCTTGCAAGGTTTCCTCGTATTGCTTTTCTAGGTAAGAGGTCCCAACACGGTCATTTAGAGAGTAACCTTTTTTAAGATAAGCATCTGCTTCTTCCGCTGGGAGACCAGCTTTTTCACTGGATACACTACCTACTATAGAAGAAAGGGAAGTCTCTAAAACTTTTCGATCCCAAGAAGTTGAGATACTGATGCCGGGTAATTGTTTCGAAGCAGAGGCAATCAGAGCAATCTGGGTATCTGTCAGAGCATCTGTCACAATGGTTCCTGTCGCAAAGTTTCCAACGGCATTTAACTGACTAAAAAGATAGATTTCTTTCTTTTCATCCTCTGTATAGTTTAGTTGACTCGCTTGGACACTATCGACCGCATTGTTATACAGTTCTGATTCGGATAGACGATTGCCATCTGAATTCAAGCGTTTCTCACTTGGGAGAGCCTCCACTGTTTTTTTATAGATTTCAGGATCAGCCAAATAGTAATCTGCCAGCTGTCGTTCTGTCAAATTTGGCGAACTGATGCTCACATATCCCAGCAACTGACTAGCGATTTCTTTCAGATCTTTAGCCGTCATTTTATTACTACGCGTAAAGGAAACAACCTGTTTTAACGTATTTTCTACCAAAGGTTTTCCACTAGCATCATAGATTTCCCCACGGGCAGAACTGGTTGTGACCTTGGTCTGACTAGCTGAGGCTAGCTTTTTTTCGTAAAAATCCTTGTTCAAAACCTGCATATACAACAAACGACCAATAATGGTCATAAAGAGTAAAATGACGATTGAAAACAATAAATTAAGCCGAATCGGAATCGAATGGCTGTTAAATTTTCTCATACAAATCAGTCTCATTTCTAACTTAAAGTCTCACTCTTAATTGTACCACAATTTGAGCAGAAAATTATGGAAAAGTAAGAAGCTTTTTTTCGTTTTTACGGCAAGATACGTTTTTATTTATTCATCCCTATATTATATGTTATAATGAATGTAAAAGTTTAATAATCTAGCCTTTTTCCAATACGACTCATTTAAAGGAGCCTTTCCTATGGACAAACCAGATATCGCAACTGTCATTGATTCACATTTTGAAGAAATGACAGACCTAGAGCAAGAAATCGCTCGCTATTTTTTGCAAGCTGAAACGATTACAGATGATTTATCTTCTCAACAAGTCACCCAAAAATTACATATTTCTCAAGCTGCTTTGACCCGCTTTGCTAAAAAGTGTGGCTTTACTGGCTACCGAGAATTTATTTTCCAATACCAACATCAGGCAGAAAATCAAGCCAATCAAGTCTCCAAGCACAGTCCACTGACCAAACGAGTCCTCAGAAGTTATAGCAACATGAGGGAACAAACGCAAGACTTGATTGACGAAGTCCAACTAGAACGAATTGCCCAATTAATCGAAGATGCTGAGCGTGTCTACTTCTTCGGAACAGGGAGTTCTGGCCTAGTAGCTCGTGAAATGAAATTGCGCTTCATGCGTCTGGGTGTGGTCTGCGAGGCCTTGACCGATCAAGACGGCTTTGCCTGGACAACCAGTATTATGGACGAAAATTGTCTCGTACTTGGTTTCTCACTTTCTGGCACAACTCCCTCTATTTTAGACAGTTTATTAGATGCCAAGGAGATGGGGGCAAAGACTGTACTCTTTTCAAGTGTTCCCAGTAAAGATAACCAGACCTATACAGAGACTGTTCTTGTAGCCACCCACAGCCAGCCTTCCTATATCCAACGAATATCCGCTCAACTTCCTATGCTCTTCTTTATCGATTTGATTTATGCCTACTTTTTGGAAATCAATCGCGAAAGCAAGGAAAAAATCTTTAATAGCTACTGGGAAAATAAGAAACTCAACGGCTATCGTAGACAAAAACGCGTCAGAAAATCCTAGTTTGGTTGAACCAAGCTAGGACTTTTATTCATCACTAAACATACCTCTTCAAGATTATGAATCAGTCGTATCTTGACCTAGTCTTAAATAATTTCATGTAATCACTTTTTGAAGGGAGTAAATAAGCAAGTCTGACGGTATCCTCAACAATTGTATATAATACGATGTAATCCTTACTCAAGGTCAATCCTCGCGTTTGGTAGCGAGGATCTAATTTCTTACCAAATTTTTCATCGGCATCAAATCCAGCTTGGGGGAAAATTTCTAGCCGATTAATATCTTTTCTAATATTGGCTACTTTTCGTCTAGCAGCCTCTACAGAACCGATTTCCTCCGCTATATACTGATATATTTTATCCAGACTATCAATCACTCTAGGAGAATACAAAATCCTATATCTTTTATAATCCATAGCGTGTCACGACATCTTCATCTGTCAAGTAATTTCCAGCCTCAATCTTGGCATAACTTTCTTGAACTTCTGCTTGTAATTGTCTAAACAAATACTCCTTCTCTAATTCCTCTTCACTCAGTAAATCTACTTCATTTGTTACGGCAACATTCTTTAAAAATAATCTGAGTGCCGATGAAAGAGAGAGATTTTGTTCTTTTAACACTTCCATGGCATCATTTACCAATTCTCTATTAGCTTGGAAGGTCACAATTTTATTTGGATTTGCTATAGCCATTTTATATAACTCCTTTATATATTTTATTTATTATCTCACGATTATAAAGAAAGTCAAGGGAATTTGATTAGAAAATCCTAGTTTGGTTGGGCCAAACTAGGATTGTTTTGTATTGATACTCTTCGAAAATCAAATTCAAACCACGTCAGCTTCGCCTTGCCGTACTCAAGTACTGCCTACGGCTAGCTTCCTAGTTTGCT
>NZ_JUUO01000073.1 GCF_001074975.1 Streptococcus pseudopneumoniae
AAAATCTATTGAATATGCCATAAGAAGATTATACCACATTGTGTACTATTTTTGGTTCATTTTACTATAATACTAAAAAAGAGAGAACCAAACTGATTCTCCCTTAAGGTAAATAAAAGGCTCTGAACATAAAAAAAGAAAGGACGAAATTTGCCCTTTCTCGAGATTAGCTTTTTTTCAACCCACTACAGCTGACAAAGAGCCAACAATAATATGGATCTAAACAAAAAAAGATACTTTAAGTATCCAAATAATCAATCGGGAAGACAGGATTCGAACCTGCGACACCTTGGTCCCAAACCAAGTACTCTACCAAGCTG
>NZ_JUUO01000074.1 GCF_001074975.1 Streptococcus pseudopneumoniae
GGTATGTTGACTCGCCTTATCTTGAAAGCTTCTGATAAAGCTCCATGGTCAGACAACGGTTCAGCCAAAAATCCAGCCCTTCCACCAGTAGAGAAATTGGGCAAAGGCCTTTACTTCTATGAAGTAGACTTGGCAGGTACTCAAGGTAAGTCAGATAAAGATTTATTAGACCTCTTGAAACAAAATGGTACGCAAAGCTATAAAGCTACTATCAAGGTGTACGGTGCTAAAGACGGCAAGGCAGATTTGAGCAATCTCGTAGCGACTAAGGATCTGGATGTCAACTTGAACGGCTTGACCACTCCAGCTGAAGTTCAAAAAGGTGTGGCTGACAACACCAAAGATACAGTGGATGTTCCAGCTACTTACTTGGACAAGGCCAACTTCCCTGGTCCATTCACAGCTGGTGTCAACCAAGTTATTCCATACGAATTCTTCGCCGGAGATGGTATGTTGACTCGCCTTATCTTGAAAGCTTCTGATAAAGCTCCATGGTCAGACAACGG
>NZ_JUUO01000075.1 GCF_001074975.1 Streptococcus pseudopneumoniae
CATCCTTGTCATAAGTAGCTCCTACTGTGAATCCATCACTTACAAGAACGTAACCACGATCTTCATAGTACTTAATCTTAGCTGCAGTTGAATAGTTAATGGCTTCACCTGATTTACCAGAAACTTGATCATTTTCAAGTGTTGTACCAGTATTTTGGTCTACGTACTTGATAATAGCTTTTTGGTCTGTCTTACGGTAGATAATTGGTGTGTCAGTACCTGGATTTTCAGGAGTGATTGGTTTTCCTGGAGTTACT
>NZ_JUUO01000076.1 GCF_001074975.1 Streptococcus pseudopneumoniae
TAAGTCTGCCTCAACAAGTGCAAGTCAGTCAGCGTCGACAAGCGCTAGCCAAAGTGCCTCAACGAGTGCATCTGAGTCAGCATCAACAAGCGCATCAGCTTCTGAATCGGCCTCAACAAGTGCATCTGAGTCAGCGTCAACAAGCGCATCAGAATCAGCAAGCACAAGTGCATCAGAGTCAGCATCAACAAGCGCATCAGAATCAGCAAGCACAAGTGCATCAGAGTCAGCATCAACAAGTGCGTCAGAATCAGCCAGCACATCGGCTAGCCAGTCAGCATCGACAAGTGCAAGCCAATCAGCCAGCACATCAGCTAGCCAGTCAGCATCGACAAGTGCAAGCCGATCAGCCAGCACATCAGCTAGCCAGTCAGCATCGACAAGTGCGAGCCAATCAGCCAGCACATC
>NZ_JUUO01000077.1 GCF_001074975.1 Streptococcus pseudopneumoniae
AGGCTGTACTTGAGTACGGCAAGGCGACGCTGACGTGGTTTGAATTTGATTTTCGAAGAGTATAAAAACTAAAAAAGGAGACACACAATGCTATTTTTAGATAAAATCAATGAAACAGCTGCTTTCCTGAAAGACAAGGGGATCCAAACGCCTGAGTTCGGTCTAATCCTTGGATCAGGACTGGGTGAACTTGCTGAAGAAATCGACAATCCAGTTGTAGTAGACTATGCTGAAATTCCAAACTGGGGCCGTTCAACAGTAGTCGGTCACGCTGGTAAATTGGTATATGGTGAACTTGCAGGTCGCAAGGTCTTGGCTCTTCAAGGTCGTTTCCATTTCTACGAAGGAAACCCTCTGGAAGTCGTGACTTTCCCAGTACGTGTCATGAAAGTTCTTGGATGTGAAGGTGTTATTGTAACCAATGCAGCTGGTGGTATCGGATATGGGCCTGGTACCTTGATGGCTATCTCAGATCATATCAATATGACGGGGCAAAACCCATTGATGGGTGAAAACTTGGATGACTTTGGTCCACGTTTCCCAGATATTTCTAAAGCCTACACACCAGAATACCGTGCCACTGCCCATGAAGTGGCTAAAAAACTTGGTATCAAGCTTGATGAGGGTGTCTATATTGGTGTGACTGGTCCAACTTATGAAACACCAGCAGAAATTCGTGCCTATAAGACACTTGGAGCAGATGCAGTTGGTATGTCTACTGTTCCTGAAGTGATCGTGGCATCCCACTCAGGCTTGAAAGTTCTAGGAATTTCATGTATTACTAACTTTGCGGCTGGTTTCCAAGAAGAACTCAACCACGAGGAAGTGGTAGAAGTAACTGAACGTGTCAAAGACGACTTCAAAGGCTTGCTAAAAGCCATTCTTGCTGAATTGTAAAAAATGGCGGTGGGATTAGACTAGAGAGGAAGGTTTTAGCTCTCATCACCTTTAGTAGAGAAGATTAGGTTTGTTGTGATTAAAAGATGAACAAAAATCTAATCAACTACTATATTTTTAGCAAAAATTTATCACATGCTTATTTATCAATTATGAGAAATTACTTGTAAAAACAAAATAGCATATAGGGTTAGTAATCTGATTGGCAAATAGGGGAAAATAAAAGAAAGTAAAAAAAGAATGAAAATCGGTCAACGAATGATGCGTTTTGGCATAAAAAAATTAAGTATCGGAGTTGTATCTGTTGCAGTTGGCTTTGCTTTTTTAGCACCGACAGGAATTTCTGCCAATGAAGGAAGTCCAGTTGTGCAAAATGAGACTCCTGTAGTAGTAAATGAAACGGATGGTCCGACAAAACTAGAAAATACTGATAAAAAACAGGAAAGACCTCTTATAGAGGAAAGAGTAGCAGTTATCCAACCAACTCCAGAAACAAAAGAAGTCCTTAAAAATCAGAAGGAAGAAGAAAAGCTGGAATCTCATAAAACAGAGCCTGCTCTAGTTCCTGAAGAAGTGAATAAAGAGGAAAATTTAAAGGATGAGTCTACAACTTCTCGTCCTGTGACAGCAGAAGATCTTTTGAAAATCTCAAAAGGAGAACTGCACTCAGAAAATGATCTGCTTGACAATTCTCTTTATGGTGAAAAAGTCCTTGATTTAGAAGGTGATGATGATCAGGATGGTATCAAAAATAAGGATGAGCTTTATGTTTATCGTAAGGATGGTAAGGACTATCTAGGATATAACAGTCATCCATTACTAGCAGACAGTGATGGGGATGGATTAGCGGATGGAGAAGATGATAATAAGAAACAATGGTATGTTACAGATCGAGATGCTCTTCTCTTTATGGAATTATCCTATCGAGATGATGACTATATCGAAAAAATTCTAGATCATAAAAATCCATTTCCGAGTCTTTACTTGAATCGTCAAGAATATAAAATGATGCACAATGAACTGGCACCATTTTGGAAGATGAAAAAGGCTTATCATACAGCAAGTGGGATGGATGCTTTTTTGTTTGAAACTAAGAGTGATCTTCCTTATTTGAAAGACAATACTGTTCAAATGTTGGCTATACGTGGAACAAGACTGAATGATGCGAAAGATTTAAGTGCAGATTTTGTTTTGTTTGGAGGAAATAAACCTGCACAAGCGGATGATATCCGTGATGTTGTAAAAGAACTGACGCAGGATTCCACTATAACCAATCTGTATATGACAGGGCATTCTTTAGGAGGCTACTTAGCTCAAATAGCGGCAGTTGAAGCCTATCAGAAATATCCTACTTTTTATAATAATGTTTTGAAAAAAGTTACGACATTTAGCGCTCCTAAAGTAATTACTTCTCGAACTATTTGGAATGCTAAGAATGGTTTCTGGGATGTTGGTTTGGAAAGCCGTAAATTAGCTGTTAGTGGAAAAATTAAGCATTATGTGGTTGACAATGATAATGTTGTGACTCCCTTGATTCATAATGATCGTGATATTGTAACTTTTACAGGTAACTCTAGTTTCAGGCACCGTTCGCGTGGTTATTTTGAAAGTAGAATGAATGCTATTCCTAATTTTAATATTGGAAAACGTGATACGCTTGATAAACAGGGATATCGTGATCCAAAATTGGACAAAGTTTATTTCTTTAAGAAACAACAAGTCCCTCTGTCATCTAGTCAACCAAGCGCTGAATCTCTTGAAAATATAGCTCTAGGGAAACGGGTTACCCAAAGTTCGACAGCTTTTGGAGGAGATGCTAGAAGAGCAGTTGATGGGAAATTAGATGGAAATTACGGACATAATTCTGTCACTCATACAGATTTTCAATCTAAACCTTGGTGGCAAGTCGATTTAGATAAGGAAGAAACGATTCGCCAGATTAATATTTACAATCGAACAGATGCTGCTCAAGATAGACTGACTAATTTTAATGTGATTCTTTTGGATAGTTCTGGAAAGGAAATTGAAAGAAAGCGCATTGCCTACTTACGAGATAGTTCCGCTCAGATTTCAATTGATTATAAGAAAGCTCGTTTTGTACGCATCGAGTTAGATGGTTACAATGCTCTTAGTCTTGCAGAAGTTCAGGTTTTTCGCGCTGAAAATATTGCTTGGAAAAAACAAGCACGTCAAAGCTCTACTGATTTTGGAGGAGATGCTAGTCGTGCCTTGGATGGCAACACCAATAGTAGTTATAGCCAGCAATCAATTACCCATACAAAATTTGAAAATCAACCTTGGTGGGAAGTTGATTTAGGTCGTACAGAACAGGTAGGACTTGTTCGCCTTCATAATCGTGGGGATGGAGAACTTTCTAAACGTCTCTCAGACTTTGATGTGATTTTATATGATGAAAAAGGGACAGAAGTTGCTAGACAATATGTTTCTCGTTTAGAAGGAAGCAGTTTAGATCTCCAGTTGAATGGTAAATTAGGTCGCCGTGTTCGCATTCAATTGCGTCAAAAAAATCAAGCTCTCAGCCTCGCAGAAGTAGAAGTTTTTCGATTTGTAGCTAAAAACAATGTAACTGCGCAAGCTTCTAAGCCTGTACAACTGTTAAACTACACTCCTGTAAAAGATAAAAATCTAACTATTCAGCATAGTGGTGCTTATATTGCACGTTATTCAATATCTTGGGAAGAAGTTACAGTAGATAAAGATGGAAATTCAGTTGTCCGAAGTCGTTCTTGGGAAGGGAATGGACGCAATCAGACCGCAGGTTCTATCCTTAATCTCCCAATTAAGTCTAATATGCGCAATCTTCGAATTAAGATCGAAAAAAGAACAGGTCTTATCTGGAATAGATGGCAAACAATCTATGACAACATACCTCTTCTCGCCCAACCCCATCGCAAAATTACTCACTGGGGAACAACATTGAATTCTAAGGTGAGTGATGATGATGTCTTGTAATCTGATGGTACAATGACAGTTAGTTTGTCTAGTTTATAGGAAAGCACTAGCTGATCTTGAACAGAACTCAGCTAGTTCTCTGAGAGAGAACAAAATTAAACAGAAAGGAATTGAACTTACCCTAAAAGCAGTGGGGAAAAGATAATTGGTCTAGCGAGCATCGCTCACTGCGCTCAACTCCTATTTTCCCTTCGTTTTTTAACGGGTTTGGTATCTTTTAAAATATCAAATTTAATAAAGAAAGGTAGAGTGTGTGTTTTAATTTGAACACGAGCGGAAAACTTTTCTAAAAATCAGAAAGTAGGGGTAGTTCGGGCTTGAATTGAATCCGGGCTATTCTCTTCTATATAATCAAAATTTAAAAAGAAAGGAATTGAACCCACCCTAAAAGCAGTGGGAAAAAGATAGTCTGGTTAGCGAGCATCACTCACTGCACCCAACTTCTATTTTCCCTTCGCTTTTAACGGGTTTGGTATCTTTTTAAATATCAAATTTAATAAAGAAAGGTAGAGCGTGTGTTCTAATTTGAATACGAGCAGAAAACTCGGAAAATAGATAATCTGACTGAGAAATCAGGATTTCTCGTCAGATTCCTAATTTTCAGTCGTTTTCTGATCGCTCTTTGTATCATAAATTATGTCTATCCATATTGCTGCTCAGCAGGGTGAAATTGCTGATAAAATTCTTCTTCCTGGGGATCCTCTTCGTGCGAAATTTATCGCTGAGAATTTTCTTGAAGATGCTGTTTGTTTTAACGAAGTGCGTAACATGTTTGGTTACACTGGTACTTACAAGGGGCACCGTGTATCTGTCATGGGAACTGGGATGGGAATGCCATCTATTTCGATTTATGCGCGTGAGTTGATTGTTGACTACGGTGTGAAAAAATTGATCCGTGTGGGAACTGCGGGTTCTTTGAATGAAGATGTCCACGTTCGTGAATTGGTTTTGGCGCAGGCAGCTGCAACTAACTCAAACATCGTCCGTAATGACTGGCCACAGTACGATTTCCCACAAATCGCTAGCTTTGATTTGCTTGATAAGGCCTACCATATCGCTAAAGAACTCGGTATGACAACCCACGTTGGGAACGTTTTGTCATCTGATGTCTTTTATTCAAACTACTTTGAAAAGAACATCGAGATTGGTAAATGGGGAGTCAAGGCTGTGGAAATGGAAGCAGCCGCACTTTACTATCTGGCGGCCCAACACCATGTTGATGCTCTTGCTATCATGACTATCTCTGATAGTTTGGTTAATCCAGACGAAGACACAACTGCAGAAGAACGCCAAAATACTTTCACCGATATGATGAAGGTTGGTTTAGAAACCTTGATTGCAGAATAATTATAGCAAAAAAGGAAGCCCTTCTTTATGAATTGGAGGACTTCCTTTTCTTATCTAAAAATTGATCTAGCTCTCTTTGATTTCGAAGAATAGTGACTTTATGTGAGTATTCTTGGCAAAGTTTTTGGTATCTTTCCTTAGCATTTTTTGTTCGTCCATCCCAGAGAATCCATCTGATAAACTCCCAATTAAATTGTTCTTGACAACCAGCTGCCATGCTTTCTCTGACTTTACCTCGGTATGTGAGGTAACGTTTAAAGGCTCGAAAGAGACAGGTTAATGGCGAAAAATTAAGAAAGATGATTTGGTCTGCTTCTTGCATTCTTTCCTCGTAATAGCACCAAGAATAATTACCATCAATCACCCAATCAGAATGTTTGGTGAGAAAGTCTCTCATCTCTTTTAACATCCAATCGCGGTCACTGTCTACCCAGCCTGGTTGAAATTGGAGTGTGTCCATGTGAAGTTTGGGAATGGAGTAGTAGTTAGATAATTTTTCTGCCAGAGTTGATTTACCAGCTCCAGAATATCCGATAATTGCGATTTTCATTTTCTACCTTTTCCTATTTGAGGACAAAAAAACAGTCTCTATGGACTGTTTCTTATTTAGCAAGTTTAGCTGAAAGACGAGCTTTGTCGCGGCTTGCTTTGTTTTTGTGAATCAAACCTTTAGTTTCTGCTTTATCGATAGCTGAGCTAGCAGCACGGAAAAGTTCTTCAGATGGGTTTGCTTCGAAAGCTTTGATAGCAGTACGCATAGCTGTTTTTTGAGCTGAGTTCTTTTCGTTTTGTTTAACGTTCAATTCAGCGCGTTTGATAGCTGATTTAATGTTTGCCAATGTTCTTACCTCCATATTTACTAACCATACCATTATATCTGAAAACTTACGTTTTGACAAGGGAAAATTACTTTTTTAAGTAAATTTCATCGATTTCATGGTTCTTTGTTTTATGCAGAATCACTTCCGCACGATTTCTGGTTGGTTCAATATAATTTTGTAGATTTGTGAGATTGATACTGGTCCAGACTTGATGGACAAAGGATTCCACTTCCCCAATCGGCATTTGAGTAAAACGATAATAGTAGCTATCAGGGTCGTTTTGGGCTAGGCTCAGCATTTTCAAGAAACGGTCGAGATACCAACTCTCGATGTCATCGACTGCAGCATCAACATAGATGGAAAAGTCAAAGAAGTCAGTGATATAGAGACGTTCGTTTTGTGGATTTTGAAAGACGTTAATCCCTTCAACAATCACAAAATCAGCTGCTTTTACTCCTTGTTTTGCTTCAGGGACGATGTCGTAGACTTCATGAGAATAGACAGGAATATCCACATCTTGTCCGTTTTTGATGTGATCCAAGAAGTTTAGAAGAGCTTCCATATCATAGCTTTCAGGAAATCCTTTCCGATTTAGAATCCCTTGCTCAATCAAGGTCTGATTGGGATAGAGAAAGCCGTCAGTCGTTACCAACTCCACTGTAGCATCTGTAAGCGTACGGGAGAGTAGGATTTGAAGCAGGCGACTAGTTGTGGATTTTCCAACGGCAACACTCCCAGAAACCCCAATGATAAAAGGTTGGGATTTGCTTTCACGTTGAAGGAAAATCCCTTTTGAAAAGGCTAAATCATCCTTGGTACGCTTGTAAATCTGGATGAGATGGGCTAGGGGAAGATAGACATCGGTAACATCCTGCAGGCTAATCTGGTCATTAAAACTTTTGATAGATTCTAACTCTTCCTCTGTCAAGGGAGGGGTTGTCTTTCGATGTAAAGATTGCCAAGTTTGGCGGCTGATTTTTTCAAAATGTAAAAATTCGTTGGTCATTTGTTTTCTCCTAGATATTTTGTCTATCATACCATAAAAAACTAAAAAAATAAAGCGGTTTCTTGATGATATTAAGCCAATATCGTATAATAGAGATAGATAGAGGATGACCAGTTTATTGATGAAGTAGGAGATAGTTTCTACCGATTGATAAGCTTATAAAGGGAGCTTTTTAGTTCACAACTTATAGGAGGTGTACTATGAAAATCTTAAAACGTTACATATTGGAGCTCTGTTTTATTTTAAGTTTTGCTCTACCTTTTATAAAAGGGGCGAATGCGGATAATGGTAGACGCTTTGTGGAAACCTATTACGGTTTTACTTTTTTGATGGATCATGCCATTGTAACAGTTGTCTTTATCTGTTCGCTCTTGATTGCTTTCTTCCTAAAAAAACGGTGGACGAAATGGCTTGCTGCTGGTAGTTATTTCTTTTTAGTCCTATGGATTGCTACAGAGGGTTATTTCTTCCGCATGTCACTAGAAGATTTGATACAACTTTGGACAAGTTTGAAAATCCTGACACAAACTTATCAGTTGGGCTTTTATTTAAACATTTTGTTGGGGATTTTGTTGATAATAAAGTATTTTAAGGTTAAGCAATCGTAATAAAAATGCGCCCGATTATAGATGATAAGCTTTTTGTTTTATCTGGACTGTGATATCTTATAGATTCCAATGACTTATCATTCGTTTCTAATAATTAAAAGAGATTGACGAAAAGATCTTCTTGACTAGCTTTCTTCAGTCTTTTTCGTTTTATTATCAATTTGTAAACGATTTACAAATTAAGTCAAATTATGGTAAAATAGTTTCATGAGTAAAATGTATTATGCAGAAAATCCTGACGCTGCTCACGACATTCATGAGTTAAGAGTGGAGTTGTTGGGACAAAAAATGACCTTTTTGACGGATGCGGGTGTTTTTAGCAAGAAAATGGTTGACTTTGGAAGTCAACTCTTGCTCAAGTGTCTTGAGGTCAACCAAGGAGAAACTATCCTTGATGTAGGCTGTGGTTACGGACCTTTGGGCTTGTCCTTAGCTAAGGCTTATGGAGTTCAGGCAACCATGGTCGATATTAATAATCGTGCCTTGGATTTGGCGCGACAAAATGCTGAACGAAATAAGGTAGAAGCGACGATTTTCCAGTCCAACATCTATGAACAAGTTGAAGGACATTTTGGCCATGTCATTTCCAATCCTCCTATCCGTGCAGGTAAGCAAGTGGTTCATGAAATCATTGAGAAAAGTACAGATTTCTTGGAAATTGGTGGGGATTTAACAATCGTTATCCAGAAAAAACAAGGGGCTCCAAGTGCCAAGTCCAAGATGGAAGATGTGTTTGGCAATTGCGAAATCGTCAAAAAAGATAAGGGATACTACATCCTTAGAAGTGTGAAAGAATGAGAGCAGTTGATTTAATCCAAAAAAAACGAGAGGGTCAAGAACTAACTTCAAGTGAAATTGAATGGCTAGTTGAAGGCTATGTGTCAGGAACTGTTCCAGATTATCAGATGTCTGCCTTTGCTATGGCTGTTTATTTTAAAGGAATGACGACTCGAGAAATATCTGATTTGACTATGAAGATGGTCAAGACTGGGCAAGAGTTTGATTTATCCGCTATTGAAGGAGTTAAGGTTGACAAGCATTCTACGGGTGGTGTTGGTGACAAGGTGACCTTGATTTTAGCTCCTTTAGTAGCGAGTTTTGGAGTTCCAGTCGCGAAAATGAGTGGTCGTGGTCTCGGCCATACGGGCGGTACGATTGATAAATTGGAGTCCATTAAGGGCTATCAAGTCGAGCGCACCCAAGAGGATTTTATTCGTCAGGTACAGGACATTGGTGTATCTGTCATTGGGCAATCAGACCAGCTTGTAAAAGCAGATAAACTTCTCTACGCCCTTCGTGATGTGACCGCAACTGTCGACACGATTCCTTTGATTGCGAGTTCGGTGATGAGCAAGAAAATTGCGGCAGGAGCGGATGCTATTTTGCTAGACGTGACTGTCGGTGAGGGTGCCTTCATGAAGACGGTTGATGAGGCGCGTGAATTGGCTCAAACCATGGTGGAACTTGGTAAGGCTGTTGGTCGAAAGACGGTAGCAGTGATTACGGATATGAGTCAGCCCTTGGGACGAGCGATTGGAAATCGTCTGGAAATTCTTGAAGCACTGGAAATTTTACAAGGTCAAGGCCGTCAGGATATTACCCACTTCATCTGTGAATTGGCTCAAATCATGCTTGGTTTGGCTAATGTTGACAAGACAGTTGAAGAAGTTCAGCAACATCTTGAGAATGGCCAAGCACTGGCTAAGTTTGAGGAGATGGTCCAAGCCCAAGGTGGAGATTTGGAAGATCTCTATCGTCCTGTTAATGTGGACCATGTTGTGGAAATTCCTGCCCAGGAAACGGGTGTCATTTCAGCTCTTCCAGCTATGGAATTTGGTCTTTATGCCATGAGACTGGGTGCTGGTCGTGCAGTCAAATCTGATGCCTTGGACTATGAAACTGGAATTGTTTTTGAAAAGAAAGTTGGAGATTCTGTTCAAAGGGGAGAAATTGTTGCAAAAGTATACACAAATGAAAAAATTTCACCTCAACTAGTTACAGATTTCCAAAAATGTGTTAAAATAAGTGATAGGGTGCAAAGTTTACGAGAAATTATAGAAATTATCTCATAAACTGCAGGAGAATCCGAATATGAAATTAAATAAATATATCGATCATACGCTTTTGAAACAAGATGCAACAGAAAATCAGATTGATTGTTTGTTGTCTGAAGCTAGAGAGTATGATTTTGCTAGTGTTTGCGTTAATCCGACCTGGGTTGAACATGCTAAAAAAGGTCTTGAAGGCACTGATGTCAAGGTCTGCACAGTAGTAGGCTTCCCTTTGGGAGCAACAACTTCGGCCGTGAAAGCTTTTGAAGCAAAAGAAGCTATCCAAAATGGTGCGGATGAGATTGATATGGTGATCAATGTTGGGGCTCTTAAATCAGGGAATTTGGCCTTGGTTGAGTCTGATATTCGAGCAGTCGTGGAAGCAAGTAGTGACAAGTTAGTGAAAGTCATTATTGAAGCTTGCCTTCTGACAGATCAAGAAAAAGTTGTGGCTTGTCAATTAGCCCAAAAAGCTGGAGCTGACTTCGTAAAAACTTCAACTGGCTTTTCAACTGGTGGCGCTACGGTAGCAGATGTTACATTAATGCGTGAAACTGTTGGACCTGATATGGGAGTCAAGGCTGCTGGTGGAGCTCGTTCTTATGCAGATGCTCTTGCCTTTGTGGAAGCAGGGGCGACCCGAATCGGAACATCAGCTGGGGTAGCAATTCTAAAAGGAGAATTGGCAGATGGCGACTACTGAGTTGATTGAACTAGCAATTGAAACCAGCAAGAAAGCCTACGTGCCCTATTCTCACTTTCCTGTCGGAGCTGTTCTAGTAGCAAAAGATGGGAACATTTATACAGGTGTCAATATCGAGAATGCTAGCTATTCTTTGACCAACTGTGGGGAGCGTACAGCGATTTTTAAAGCAGTTTCCGAAGGTCAAAGAGAGTTTTCAGAATTGATTGTCTATGGGCAGACTGAAAAACCAATCTCGCCATGTGGTGCTTGTCGACAAGTGATGGCTGAATTTTTTAATCAAGATCTAAAAGTGACCTTAGTCGCAAAAGATAAATCGACGGTCGAGATGACGGTCGGGGAATTACTTCCATACTCTTTTACAGACTTAGATTAGTCTGAGTCGCTCTCTGAGTGGCACGGTCCTTGTGGCCAACCAATCCATACTTGCAACATCGTTGCACATCTTATTTAGGAGGTTCAGTAATGAACAAGAAACAATGGCTAGGCCTTGGTCTAGTTGCAGTGGCAGCAGTTGGACTTGCTGCATGTGGTAACCGCTCTTCTCGTAACGCAGCTTCATCTTCTGATGTGAAGACAAAAGCAGCAATCGTCACTGATACTGGTGGTGTTGATGATAAATCATTCAACCAATCAGCTTGGGAAGGTTTGCAGGCTTGGGGTAAAGAACACAATCTTTCAAAAGATAAAGGTTTCACTTACTTCCAATCAACAAGTGAAGCTGACTACGCTAACAACTTACAACAAGCGGCTGGAAGTTACAACCTAATCTTCGGTGTTGGTTTTGCCCTTAACAATGCGGTTAAAGATGCAGCAAAAGACCACACTGACTTGAACTATGTCTTGATTGATGATGTGATTAAAGATCAAAAGAATGTTGCTAGCGTAACATTTGCTGATAACGAAGCTGCTTACCTTGCGGGTGTTGCAGCGGCTAAAACAACTAAAACAAAACAAGTTGGTTTTGTAGGTGGTATTGAGTCTGAAGTTATCTCACGTTTTGCAGCTGGATTTAAGGCTGGTGTTGAGTCAGTAGATCCATCTATCAAAGTACAAGTTGACTACGCTGGTTCATTTGGTGATGCGGCTAAAGGTAAAACAATTGCAGCAGCACAATACGCAGCTGGTGCGGACGTTGTTTATCAAGCAGCAGGTGGAACAGGTGCTGGTGTTTTTGCAGAAGCAAAATCATTGAACGAAAGCCGTCCTGAAAGTGAAAAAGTTTGGGTTATCGGTGTTGACCGTGACCAAGTAGCAGAAGGTAAGTACACTTCTAAAGATGGCAAAGAATCAAACTTTGTTCTTGTATCTACTTTGAAACAAGTTGGTACAACTGTAAAAGATATTGCTAACAAGGCAGAAAAAGGTGAATTCCCTGGCGGTCAAGTGATCGTTTACTCATTGAAAGATAAAGGGGTTGACTTGGCAGTAACAAACCTTTCAGAAGAAGGTAAAAAAGCTGTCGAAGCTGCTAAAGCTAAAATCCTTGATGGAAGCGTAAAAGTTCCTGAAAAATAATGGATGGAAGTCATTTCTTAGGAAGCGGCCTTTGGCCGCTTTTTTAAGAGTTGAGACAAAGTCATTTTGTCTCAGTAAAGCTTGCTACTAGATAAACTAGCAAGTTTTATTGAAATAAAATAAGACTCTGAAAGGAAGAGCACATGGCACACGAAAATGTCATTGAGATGCGTGATATTACCAAGGTGTTTGGTGAATTTGTTGCCAACGACAAAATCAACCTGCACTTACGAAAAGGTGAAATTCATGCACTTTTAGGAGAAAATGGGGCTGGTAAGTCCACGCTAATGAACATGTTAGCAGGACTTCTTGAACCAACCAGTGGTGAAATTGTGGTCAACGGTCAAGTTGTCAATCTAGATTCACCATCTAAAGCAGCTAGCTTGGGAATCGGAATGGTTCACCAGCACTTTATGTTGGTAGAAGCCTTCACAGTGGCTGAAAATATCATTTTAGGTAGTGAATTAACTAAAAATGGTGTATTAGATATCGCTGGAGCTAGCAAAGAAATCAAGGCTCTTTCTGAACGTTATGGCTTAGCTGTTGATCCTTCTGCCAAAGTGGCAGATATCTCAGTTGGAGCCCAACAACGTGTAGAAATTTTAAAAACCCTTTATCGGGGGGCTGATATCCTTATCTTTGACGAACCAACGGCTGTTTTGACTCCATCAGAAATTGATGAGTTGATGGCTATCATGAAAAATCTTGTTAAAGAAGGCAAATCAATTATCTTGATTACCCACAAGTTGGACGAGATTCGCGCAGTTTCTGACCGCGTTACAGTTATCCGTCGTGGGAAATCGATTGAAACTGTCGAAATTGCAGGGGCTACCAATGCTGATTTGGCAGAAATGATGGTGGGTCGTTCTGTTTCCTTTAAAACTGAGAAACAAGCCTCTCAACCAAAAGAAGTGGTCTTGTCTATTAAAGATTTGGTGGTCAATGAAAATCGCGGTGTCCCAGCTGTTAAAAATCTGTCCTTGGATGTTCGCGCTGGAGAGATTGTTGGTATTGCGGGGATTGATGGAAATGGTCAGTCTGAACTCATTCAAGCCATCACAGGTCTTCGAAAGGTCGAATCTGGTAGCATTGAGCTAAAAGGAGATTCAATTGTAGGCTTGCACCCACGTCAGATTACAGAGTTGAGTGTTGGGCACGTTCCAGAAGACCGTCACCGTGATGGCTTGATTTTGGAAATGATGATTTCTGAAAATATTGCCCTTCAAACCTACTATAAAGAACCACATAGTAAAAATGGAATTTTGAACTATTCAAATATTACTTCTTATGCTAAAAAGCTAATGGAAGAGTTTGATGTTCGTGCTGCAAGTGAATTTGTTCCTGCAGCGGCACTCTCAGGAGGAAATCAACAAAAAGCAATTATTGCTCGTGAAATTGATCGCGATCCTGATCTCCTTATCGTCAGCCAGCCAACTCGTGGTTTGGATGTCGGTGCCATTGAATATATCCACAAACGCTTGATTGAAGAGCGTGATAATGGTAAGGCTGTTCTAGTTGTCAGCTTTGAACTAGATGAGATTTTAAATGTCTCAGACCGTATTGCCGTTATCCACGATGGTAAGATTCAAGGTATAGTATCACCAGAAACAACCAATAAACAAGAACTTGGTGTCTTGATGGCTGGTGGAAACTTGGGAAAGGAGAAGAGTGATGTCTAAAAAATTACAACAAATTTCGGTTCCCTTGATTTCTGTCTTCCTAGGAATTTTACTCGGAGCCATTGTCATGTGGATCTTCGGTTATGATGCTATTTGGGGCTACGAGGAATTGTTCTATACAGCCTTTGGTAGTCTTCGTGGGATTGGTGAAATCTTCCGTGCCATGGGGCCTTTGGTCTTGATTGGTCTTGGTTTTGCCGTTGCCAGTCGTGCAGGTTTCTTTAACGTTGGACTTCCTGGTCAGGCTTTGGCAGGTTGGATTCTCAGTGGTTGGTTTGCCTTGTCGCATCCAGATATGCCACGTCCCTTGATGATTCTAGCAACTATCGTGATTGCCTTAATTGCTGGTGGGATTGTCGGAGCGATTCCAGGTATTCTTAGAGCCTATCTAGGGACGTCAGAGGTTATCGTGACCATCATGATGAACTACATTGTCTTGTATGTAGGAAATGCCTTTATCCATGCCTTCCCTAAAGACTTCATGCAAAGTACAGATTCGACCATTCGTGTTGGAGCTAATGCAACCTATCAGACACCTTGGTTGGCTGAGTTGACTGGTAATTCGCGGATGAATATCGGTATTTTCTTTGCTCTCATTGCCGTTGCAGTCATTTGGTTCATGCTCAAGAAAACAACCCTTGGTTTTGAAATCCGTGCGGTTGGTCTTAATCCACACGCATCAGAATACGCTGGTATTTCTGCCAAACGGACTATTATCCTATCAATGATTATTTCAGGTGCCTTGGCAGGTCTTGGTGGAGCTGTTGAAGGACTTGGAACCTTCCAGAACGTCTATGTTCAAGGGGCGTCATTGGCTGTCGGATTTAACGGGATGGCGGTTAGTCTGCTTGCGGCCAACTCACCAATTGGTATTCTCTTTGCAGCCTTCCTATTTGGTGTTCTCCAAGTTGGAGCCCCTGGTATGAATGCGGCGCAGGTACCATCTGAGCTTGTCAGCATTGTAACAGCGTCTATTATCTTCTTTGTCAGTGTTCATTACCTTATCGAACGCTTTGTCAAACCGAAAAAACAAGTTAAAGGAGGTAAGTAAAGATGTCTATTACAACCTTGCTCACCCTCTTGGTGTCTTCTATGCTGATTTACTCAGCACCCCTCATCTTTACAAGTATCGGTGGTGTTTTCTCTGAACGTGGTGGTGTCGTAAACGTCGGCCTTGAAGGAATTATGGTTATGGGTGCCTTTTCTGGAGTTGTCTTTAACCTTGAATTTGCAGAACAATTTGGGGCAGCAACTCCATGGCTATCCTTGCTTGTAGCAGGATTGGTTGGTGGTCTCTTCTCTATCATCCACGCAGCAGCGACGGTTCATTTCCGTGCAGACCATGTTGTCAGCGGTACGGTATTGAACTTGATGGCGCCTGCCTTGGCTGTTTTCTTGGTGAAAGTGCTTTATAATAAAGGACAAACCGACAACCTAAGTCAGACTTTTGGACGCTTTGATTTCCCAGTCTTGGAAAATATCCCAGTGATTGGTGATATCTTCTTCAAGTCAACTAGTCTTCTTGGTTATCTGGCCATTGCCTTCTCATTCCTTGCTTGGTTTATCCTCTTCAAAACTCGCTTTGGTCTACGTCTTCGCTCTGTAGGTGAACATCCACAAGCAGCAGATACTTTGGGAATCAATGTCTACAAGATGAGATATTTAGGGGTTATCATTTCAGGTTTCCTAGGTGGAATTGGCGGAGCGATTTATGCTCAATCCATCTCAGTTAACTTCTCAGTGACAACTATTGTTGGGCCTGGATTTATCGCCCTTGCTGCGATGATTTTTGGGAAATGGAATCCAATCGGAGCTATGCTTTCTAGTCTTTTCTTTGGACTTTCACAAAGTTTGGCCGTTATCGGTTCGCAATTGCCGTTCCTACAAGGAGTGCCAGCGGTTTACCTTCAAATCGCACCTTATGTCTTGACTATTCTTGTCTTGGCAGCCTTCTTTGGAAAAGCAGTTGCACCAAAAGCAGATGGTATCAACTATATCAAATCAAAATAAGCATACAAAAAAACGTCAGTATAGAACTGGCGTTTTATTATGGCTTCAAGCCAGTTTTTCTCGTAGAGAAAAACAAGAAAACCACCAGCTATGCTGGTG
>NZ_JUUO01000078.1 GCF_001074975.1 Streptococcus pseudopneumoniae
ACAAGCTGAAAACAATGTGAATGTCAAAAATGATGCATTGAAATTAGCTAAAGAAATGATGGATGCAGACCAAAATAAAGTTGAATCCATCCAAGAAAAAGCGGATTCCCTTAAACATGAAGTTGACTTAGCTGAAAATTCTGTTGATACTGATGATAGTAAATTATCTTTAGAAGAAAAATATGCAATGGCTCTATTATCAGAAATAAATGATGAAACAGGAAAACTTTACTTTAAAGAACAGACTTCTACACTTTCCATGCATATGAAAAAGTTTGCAGAACTAGTTCAAAATAATAAATATCAAGAAGCACAAACATACGCTAGTTTAAATTTGCTTAATCAAATGTATCAGTTATACAAAGATGAAAAATCACAAAATTTAGTTAGAAAACTAGTTGGTGATGAGATTTTTAGTAGAAACTATACTATAACTGATGGAAAATTAATCTTATCTAAGGAAGATTATAAGGCATTAAATATCGTATTTTCATCAAAGTTGAATGCTTTTAGAAAATTATTAGGTGTCAAACCTATTAATCAAATTACAGAAGCAAATATTGAATCAGGTTTTAAAGCTATGGATATTTGGAATCGTTATGTTAATAGCGATGAAAATAAAAATAAAGCAATTTCTGAGATACCAGCCCATATATTAGGGACAAACGAAGAGCTTCAACAAACAGGAGCTTTTGCAGAGAATACTCGTAAATTTACATCGTTATCAAAGTCAAGTTATTCGTTTAATGACCTGAGCAATAACTTTACAGATAGCATGTTATCATTTGCATTTCTTGATGCACACTCTAGTTTTGGTCATTATAAAAATTTATTTAATAGTCCAAATGTTTTAATGGGAATTTATCAAAATAATAAAGGAGGAGCATTTTTCACTCACTCATTCTATAATACATTAAAAGATAAAATAATTTATAGTCAAAATGCGAAAAACATGTTTGAAACTGTACATAGTAGTTTAGAAGATATGCGTAATAGTATAAAAAAAGCAAAAGAATATTTGTATAATGATTTAAACTATGCATATCTTCTGCAAGAATATGATAATTTTTTCATTGATTCTCAAAATGAGTATATTAGAACGAAAAAAGTAGATCCCGAAAAACAGAATAAACTAAACGCTATGGACGCTGAAATTAAAAAGTATGAAGAGTTACATAATGTACCTTTAGCTAAATTTGTATTTGACAATGGCTCAAATTCAGCAACTATGGTGATAAGTCATCCTCACTTAAAAACTTTACCTGTTATTTCACCCAATCAATCATCAAGTCCATATACCAAATATGAATATTTAAAAAAAGATACTAATGGAACAGTTACATTGGCTGATGGTATTAGTACGGATAAATATAAAGCAATCATTAATAATGCTATCAACAAAGCTATTGATGATGATAAAAAAGTACGATATATCACTCAACAGCTTATGTATTTTGAAACAATTCAATATGTAAATAATGTCTCTCGACCTTTTATTGACAAAATTTATAGAATTGAAGAATCTTTAAATAAAAATCTAAAAAAAGTAAAAGATGAACTTGCTAAAATTCAAACTGCTCTTGCAAATGCTAAAGCTGAATTGACATCAGCTTCACGCAAATATGCTTCTGCACTTGAAGCTAAAACAGAAGCTGAGAAAGAATTGGCAAGCAAAACAGCAATACCACTTCAAACAGAAGTAGCTGAAAAGCATTTGCAATTGGCAAATCTTGCTTTGAAAAATACACAAGAACGTAAAGCAACTGCTGAAAAAGCTGTTGAAAACTTCTCAAGAAGCCAAGCAGAAA
>NZ_JUUO01000079.1 GCF_001074975.1 Streptococcus pseudopneumoniae
ACAAGCTGAAAACAATGTGAATGTCAAAAATGATGCATTGAAATTAGCTAAAGAAATGATGGACGCAAACCAAAATAAAGTTGATTCCATCCAAACAAAAGCAGATGAAACGGCGTCTAAAGAAAAAGAAGCTCAAACTGTTTTGGATGTTGAAAAAGCTAAACTATCAAAAGAGAAAATTACTATAAGTAATGTAGTTTATAATTTGACAGCCGAACAAAAAGCAAAATTTGGATTCAATAAAGATCAAGTGACATTCAAAGACGCTTATGAATACTGGAGAAAGAACTGGACTGATGAAGCTAGTGAGTTATTGCAAACGTTAGCTATCGAAGTCGCTAAGAAGTTTAATGTCAAAATCGATGAGAGCGATTTTAAAAGAAAAGTTGATATTGATAACTTAACAAATGAACAAATCATTGAAATTAGTAATTTTTATGCTAACCTAACAACTGAACTTGCAAAATTAGTAGGACAAGAGAATCATCCTCATATTGACCAAGATGCTATTGAATATAGTAAACAAATTGCTAAAGAGTATGAAAAACGTGGTACAAGTCCATCAACTGACGGACATTTACCATATAGCGTTAAAAAACCAATTGAAAAACGTAATGGCTTATATGAAGATAGTGAAAACTTAGCTACATTGCTTGGTTCTATACATGCTACCAACATGTTTGGTTTGAAACAATCTGTTGTGACAGCATTCAGCATGTATTCATTCTTTGATAAAGAATCTAAATGGGGACACTTAGCTAGCAATCTAAATGCCAAGAATAGCGTTGCGATGACAGTTGCTAATATCAACGGTGAACATTGGTTTGTAAATACTTTTGCTAGTGAAACAAAACAACCAATCAATCTCAACCAAGACCTTGCCAAACTTGAAAAAAAACTAGCTGAAGCACAAAAACAAAACAGTCAAGCTCAAACTGCTCTTACAAATGCTAAAGCAGAATTAGCAGCAGCTTCACGCAAATATGCTTCTGCACTTGACGCTAAAACAGAAGCTGAGAAAGAATTGGCAAGCAAAACAGCTAGTCCACTTCAAACAGAAGTCGCTGAAAAGAACTTGCAACTTGCAAATCTTGCTTTGAAAAATGCACAAGAACGTAAAGCAACTGCTGAAAAAGCTGTTGAAAACTTCTCAAGAAGCCAAGCAGAAA
>NZ_JUUO01000080.1 GCF_001074975.1 Streptococcus pseudopneumoniae
TACCGTACTCAAGTACAGCCTGCGGCTAGCTTCCTAGTTTGCTCTTTGATTTTCATTGAGTATGAGACAGGAATGAGAGATAGGAGAAATCCTATAATTGAGGTGGCACCGCGAATTTCGTCCTCACGCAAGTTATTTTGCGTGGGGATTTTTCATACAGTCGCTACCAACTAGAATTAGAATCGAAAGGGAAATGACAATGGAACGAATCATTCATGGAGATGTCTTATCACCAATCTTGGCTTATATGCGCCTAAAGGGGCAACACAAGGTTATCTTAGAAAGTATTCCTAGAGACAAGGAAACAGCTCGTTTTTCTATCTTAGCCTATAATCCAGTTTTTGAGATTAAGTTTGAAAATGGAGTTCTTTATCAAAATGGGCAAGTGATTGATCGTGATCCCTTGGATTTCCTTTATGAAGTGACTCATAAGAGCCAGCACCATTCAGATTTACCTTTTGGTGGAGGAGCCATTGGTTTTGTGGGTTACGATATGATTTCTCTTTATGAAGAAATCGGTCAAATCCCTCAAGATACCATTGGGACGCCAGACATGCATTTCTTTGTCTATGAGAGTTACATGGTCTTTGACCACAAGAAGGAAAAAATCCATGTCATCGAGGATGCTCTCTATAGTGAGCGTAGTCAAGAAGACTTGGAAAAAGCCTTGAACCAAGTGCTTGAGGAATTACGCATTCCTGCTCCAAATGAATTTGAAGACTTGGATTTATCTCCGCTCGACTTCAAACCCCATATCGCTCCTCATAAGTTTGAGGAAATGGTGGAAACAGCTCGTGACTTGATTCGTAATGGAGATATGTTCCAATGTGTGCTCAGTCAGCGTTTCTCAGCAGAGGTTACTGGAAATCCTTTTGACTTCTACAGAAATCTCCGCGTGACTAATCCTTCTAATTATCTTTATTTCTATGATTTTGGGGATTATCAAATCATCGGTGCCAGTCCTGAAAGTTTGGTTTCAGTCAAAAATGGTATCGTGACAACCAATCCGATTGCGGGAACGCGACCAAGAGGAGCGACGGATGAAGAAGATAAGGTCTTGGCGACAGACCTGCTTTCGGATGAGAAGGAAACAGCAGAGCATCGGATGTTAGTAGACTTGGGTCGTAATGATATTGGCCGCATCTCTGAAACGGCTAGTGTCCAAGTCACCAAGTATATGGAAGTGGAGCTCTTCCGTTATGTTATGCATTTGACCAGTGTGGTCAAGGGGCGTTTGCTTCCAGAACTCACTGCTATGGATGCCTTGAAAGCAACACTTCCTGCTGGAACTGTTTCTGGAGCACCAAAAATTCGCGCGATGAGACGCATCTATGAACTGGAAACAGAAAAACGGGGCGTATACGCAGGAGCAATCGGCTACTTGTCTGCGACGGGTGATATGGATTTCGCCATTGCCATCCGAACCATGATTCTCAAAAATCAAACAGCCTATGTGCAGGCTGGGGCAGGGATTGTCTACGATTCTATCGCCCAAAACGAATACCAAGAAACCATTAACAAGGCTAAATCTATGACTAGAATTGGAGAACTAAGACCATGATTTTATTGATTGATAACTATGATTCTTTTACCTATAACTTGGCGCAGTACATTGGGAATTTTGCAGAAGTTCAGGTCTTGAGAAATGATGATCCCAAGCTGTATGAAGAAGCTGAAAAAGCAGATGGTCTGGTCTTTTCTCCTGGTCCTGGTTGGCCAGTTGATGCTGGTAAGATGGAAGACATGATTCGTGATTTTGCTGGCAAGAAGCCGATTCTTGGAATTTGTTTGGGCCACCAAGCCATTGCAGAAGTCTTTGGTGGTAAGTTAGGTTTGGCTCCAAAAGTCATGCATGGGAAACAGAGTAATATCAGCTTTGAAGCGCCATCTGTTTTGTATCAAGGTATCGAGGATGGCCGTGCGGTCATGCGTTACCACAGTATTTTAATTGAAGAAATGCCAGAAGACTTTGAAGTGACAGCTCGTTCGACTGATGACCAAGCCATCATGGGGATTCAACACAAAAATCTACCGATTTATGGCTTCCAGTACCATCCAGAAAGTATCGGAACGCCAGACGGCTTGTCTTCTATTCAGAATTTTATCGAGAAGGTTGTAAAGTGAGGAAACTAGGATGAAAGAGATTATTGAAAAACTAGCAAAATTTGAAAATTTATCAGGTGTGGAAATGACGGATGTCATTGAGCGTATCGTAACTGGGCGTGTAACGGAAGCGCAGATTGCTTCTCTCCTTTTGGCTCTTAAGATGAAGGGGGAAACACCTGAAGAACGCACAGCCATTGCCCAAGTCATGAGAGGACATGCCCAACATATTCCAACTGAGATTCATGATGCCATGGACAACTGTGGTACAGGTGGGGACAAGTCCTTCAGTTTTAACATTTCGACAACTGCAGCCTTTGTCTTGGCTGGCGGCGGTGTCCACATGGCAAAACACGGTAACCGCTCGATTTCTTCTAAATCTGGTTCTGCAGATGTTCTCGAAGCCTTGAGCATCAACCTAGACCTCAAACCAGCTGAACTAGGTAAGGTCTTTGATAAAACTGGAATCGTCTTTCTCTTTGCTAAAAATATGCACCCAGCTATGAAATACATCATGCCAGCTCGTTTGGAACTAGGAATTCCAACGATCATGAACTTGACTGGTCCACTGATTCATCCAATGGCTTTGGAAACACAGCTTCTTGGAATTAGTCGTCCAGAACTTCTAGAAAGTACAGCTCAGGTTTTGAAAAATATGGGTCGCAAGCGTGCCATCGTGGTTGCTGGGCCAGAAGGATTGGATGAAGCTGGTTTGAATGGAACAACCAAGATTGCACTTCTTGAGAATGGCGAAATCACCTTGTCAAGCTTTACTCCAGAGGATTTGGGGATGGAGCGCTACGCTATCGAAGATATTCGTGGAGGCAACGCTCAGGAAAATGCAGAAATTTTGCTCAGCGTTCTTAAAAATGAACCAAGTCCATTCTTGGAAACGACAGTTTTAAATGCTGGTCTTGGTTTCTATGCTAATGGTAAGGTAGCTAGTATCAAGGATGGAGTTGCCTTGGCCCGTCAAGTCATTGCTAGTGGCAAGGCCCTTGAAAAACTCAGACTGTTACAGGAGTACCAAAAATGAGTCAGGAATTTTTAGCACGAATTTTGGAGCAGAAGACGCGTGAGGTTGAGCAGATGGAGCTGGAGGAAATCCAGCCCCTGCGCCAGACCTATCGCTTGGCAGAATTTTTGAAGAATCATCAAGACCGTTTACAGGTAATCGCTGAGGTCAAGAAAGCTAGCCCTAGTTTGGGAGATATCAATCTCGATGTGGATATTGTGCAACAGGCCCAGACTTATGAAGCAAACGGAGCAGTGATGATTTCTGTTCTGACAGATGAAGTTTTCTTTAAAGGACATTTGGATTATCTACGGGAAATTTCCAGTCAGGTACAGATTCCGACGCTTAACAAGGACTTTATCATCGATGAAAAGCAAATCATTCGAGCTCGCAATGAAGGTGCAACAGTCATTTTGCTCATTGTGGCAGCCTTGTCCGAAGAACGCCTCAAGGAACTGTATGACTATGCGACAGAGCTTGGTCTGGAAGTCTTGGTGGAAACCCACAATCTAGCTGAACTAGAGGTAGCTCACCGCCTTGGTGCCCAGATTATCGGAGTCAATAACCGCAATTTGACTACCTTTGAAGTTGACTTGCAGACCAGTGTAGATTTGGCTAAACATTTCAAAGATGATTGCTTGTACATTTCTGAATCTGCTATTTTCACAGGGCAGGATGCGGAACGAGTAGCACCATACTTTAACGGAATTTTGGTAGGGACAGCTCTTATGCAGGCAGAAGATGTAGCCCAGAGAATCAAGGAGTTGCAGATTGACAAAGGTTAAAATTTGTGGACTATCGACCAAAGAAGCGGTGGCAACAGCCGTTTCAGCAGGAGCAGATTACATCGGTTTTGTCTTCGCACCTAGTAAAAGACAGGTGACCTTGGATCAGGCTGCTGAGCTGGCAAAGCTTATTCCTGCAGATGTCAAAAAGGTTGGTGTATTTGTTTCACCAAGTTGGGCAGAACTGCTAGAAGCGATTGACAAAGTTGGCTTGGACTTGGTTCAAGTTCACGGTCAGGTGGCAGATGATTTATTTGAGAATTTACCTTGTGCCAGTATTCAGGCTGTGCAGGTGGATGGAGAGGGTCATGTGCCCAATTCTCAGGCAGACTATCTACTCTTTGATGCCCCTGTGGCTGGGAGTGGCCAGACCTTTGACTGGGCTCAACTGGATACGATTGGACTAACTCAGCCTTTCTTTATCGCAGGTGGGCTTAATGAAGACAATGTAGTAAAAGCAATTCAACACTTTACTCCCTATGCAGTAGATGTATCAAGCGGAGTGGAGACAGACGGACAAAAAGATCATGAAAAGATTAGAAGATTTATAGAGAGGGTAAAGCATGGCATATCAGGAACCAAATAAAGATGGATTTTACGGAAAATTCGGTGGACGTTTTGTCCCAGAAACATTGATGACGGCAGTTTTGGAGTTGGAGAAGGCTTATCGTGAAAGTCAGGCAGACCCAAGTTTCCAAGAGGAATTGAACCAACTTTTGCGCCAGTATGTGGGACGTGAAACTCCTCTTTACTACGCAAAAAACTTGACTCAGCATATCGGCGGAGCCAAGATTTATCTCAAACGTGAAGACCTTAACCATACAGGGGCTCACAAGATTAACAATGCCTTGGGACAAGTTCTTCTGGCTAAACGCATGGGTAAAAAGAAAATTATCGCTGAAACTGGTGCTGGTCAGCACGGTGTAGCAACTGCAACAGCTGCGGCCCTCTTTAACATGGAATGTACCATCTATATGGGTGAGGAAGATGTTAAACGCCAAGCCCTCAATGTCTTTCGTATGGAGCTTTTGGGAGCTAAGGTCGAGGCAGTGACAGACGGTTCGCGCGTGCTCAAGGATGCGGTCAATGCAGCTCTTCGTTCATGGGTAGCTAATATCGATGATACCCACTATATCCTTGGTTCTGCCTTGGGACCTCATCCATTCCCAGAAATCGTTCGTGACTTCCAAAGTGTCATTGGTCGAGAGGCTAAACAACAGTACCGTGACTTGACAGGACAAGATCTACCAGATGCCTTAGTAGCCTGTGTTGGTGGTGGGTCTAATGCTATCGGGCTCTTCCATCCCTTTGTAGAAGATGAGTCAGTAGCCATGTATGGGGCTGAAGCAGCTGGACTTGGTGTAGACACAGAGCACCACGCAGCTACCTTGACTAAGGGTCGTCCTGGTGTTCTTCACGGTTCTCTCATGGATGTGCTCCAAGATGCCCATGGTCAAATTCTTGAAGCCTTCTCTATCTCAGCAGGTTTGGACTATCCTGGTATCGGTCCAGAGCATTCTCACTACCACGATATTAAACGTGCCAGCTATGTTCCTGTGACAGACGAAGAAGCCTTGGAAGGATTCCAGCTCTTGTCTCGTGTGGAAGGGATTATCCCAGCCTTGGAATCTAGCCATGCTATCGCCTTTGCGGTGAAATTAGCCAAAGAACTCGGTCCAGACAAGTCCATGATTGTCTGCCTATCAGGTCGTGGGGATAAGGATGTGGTTCAAGTCAAAGACCGCTTGGAAGCAGATGCAGCAAAGAAGGGAGAAGCTCATGCCTAAGACACTAACAGAAAAATTAAATGCTATTAAAGCAACTGGAAAAGGAATTTTTGTTCCCTATATCATGGCTGGAGACCACGAGAAAGGTTTGGATGGACTCGGAGAAACAATACACTTTTTAGAAGATTTGGGTGTCTCTGCAATTGAAGTGGGCATTCCCTTTTCAGACCCTGTTGCAGATGGACATGTTATCGAAGAAGCTGGCTTGCGCAGTTTAGCCCACGGGACCTCTACCCAGGCTTTGGTTGAAACCTTAAAAACCATTCAAACAGAGGTTCCGCTGGTCATCATGACCTACTTCAACCCCCTCTTTCAGTACGGTGTGGAGAACTTTGTCAAAGATTTGGCAGATACAGCGGTTAAGGGCTTGATTATTCCAGACCTTCCTCACGAGCATGCCAACTTTGTAGAACCATTTTTGGCAGATACAGACATTGCTTTGATTCCTTTAGTAAGCTTGACCACAGGGATTGAGCGCCAGAAAGAATTAATTAAAGGGGCAGAAGGATTTGTCTATGCGGTTGCCATCAATGGGGTGACAGGGAAATCTGGCAATTACCGTGCAGATTTGGACAAGCACTTGGCACAATTGCATCAAGAGGCCGATATCCCAGTTTTGACAGGTTTTGGCGTATCTAGTCAAGCTGATGTAGAACGCTTCAATGCGGTGTCAGATGGTGTTATCGTTGGTTCGAAAATTGTAAAAGCTCTCCACCAAGGAGAGCCGATTCAGGACTTTATCAAACAAGCAGTAGCTTACCAAAAATAATCACACAAGCAGCGAGTAATAGGAAAGGCACGAAAGGAAGTCTTTCCTTTTTCTTTTGCAGGAGAAAGGCTAGAATCCCCGTCGCAGAAGCAAACTGAATCAAGATGAGTAATTCGGTCGCACTAAAGACGAGAGCACAAGAAGCTAAAAAGAGGAAATCCCCTGCACCCATGCGGATATCGATAAAATGAGCCAAAATTCCAAGGACAAGGAAGAAGACCATAATCAGATTCCAGCCAGAGGAAGTCATGAGGATTAGGTGGAAAGTCATCCAGACCAGTAAGGGATATTCCTGATGGCGAAAGTCGTAGATGCCCAAGGTCAAACCAGCGGTGATTAGGACGACTTGCCCCAAGGAAAGTAATTCCCAAGAGTAAAGCAGAAAGATGAGTCCTAAGACTAGTTCAAAGAGGGCATACCAGACAGGATAGCGAGCCTTGCAGTAGCGACAGCGAAAGCGATTGAAGGCCTGCGAGAGAATCGGAATCAAATCTAAGGGACGCAAGCGAGTCTGACAGGAATCGCAGTGACTAGCAGGTTGGATAATGGATTTCTCTGGAAAACGGTCAATAACCAAACCAAGAAAGGAAGCGAGAATACTCCCGACAAGAAAAAAATAAAAATCAATCATACTTATCTATTCGTAAAAAATGGGAGAAGTAGTATAATGGAGAAACATAGATAAGATGGTGAGGCAAAGATGATAATTCGTTTTGAAGAAAAGGTGAGCATAGAAAACGCTCAAGTCTTATGCCGATGGTCCAACTCCCTTGGCAAATCCTTTCAAGAACAATGGATGGGAACAATGATTCCTTTCCCCTTGACTATCCAAGCCTTGCAAGACTTGGAAGGAGTTTGTTCTATCTTTGATGAACAAGAGTTTATCGGCCTTATCTAGAAAATCAGGCAAGAAGACAGCAATCTTCATGTCGGACGCTTTTTAATCAATCCTCAGAAACAGGGGCGAGGACTAGGTAGCCAGGCTGTGAGGAAATTTGTTAGTTTGGCATTTGAAAATGGAGACATAGATAGTATTTCTCTAAATGTCTTCGAGACAAATCAAGCAGCCAAGAACCTCTATAAAAAAGAAGGATTTGAAATTGTTCAAACCATTGAAGCACCTGTACGAAAATACCTTATGAAAAAGTTTAGATAGGCAAGCAAAAAAGCCTTGGTTTCCAAAGCTTTTTTAATGCTATAAACTCATTAAAACAACTCCCAGTAAGGTGTGGAATGTTTTTTAGTCTGTGTCATATAAAAATAAATAGAATGAATAGCTATAGCTAGAGCTAAAATGGTTGTTATACTCACTACTATTATAGGATTAGAAGCAAAGATTAAAGAGAGAATAAAGGCAGCCAGATAGAGTGTCGCTTGGACACAGTAGTAACTTTTCGAATAGCGAAGATAGTGTTTGTTATAGGGCCCATTTACTAGGACAGCAGCTTGAAAGAGGCCAAATCCGATATAAAAGAAGCTGGTTGCAAAGAGAAGATTAGTTTCAGGATTCAGAAGAAAACTCATCGAAACGGTCATCATAAGAAGTCCAATGAAAATAGGATAGTGACTGTAAATTAGAAATAGTCCCTTTTGATTAGATTTTTCATCAATAGCATGGTCGAATTGACCAAAATAAAACAAGAACAGAGAAATCATAATAATGAAATAAAGAACCGAATAAATCGAGAAATTCTCGATTGTAAAGAAGTTAGCTAGCTCCATAATCATCTCTCCAAACGTAATAATGACAAGAAGGGAGATGCGCTCGATTAAATGGGGGAGAACTATCTGGAAATGATCATCTTTACTAATCGAGGTAATTGGCGTAATAAATGTTAGCAGAATACTAGCATAAAGGATATAGACTCCAATGTAAATAGGAAGAAGAGCTGCTAGATAGATTTCTAAACTTCGTAGACCTGTTATCCATAGAAAACCTTTGATACTTTCCCTATGAACATTATCGGTTGATTTTTTAAAAAACTCAACCAAATATTGAAAAAATAAGGTAAGGGTTAATGTACCAATAGCCCAACAGACATAATGAAAATATTGTTGCCAATCAGGTCCAATCATATTGGCTATAAAGAGTAAAAGTCCCATTTTGATAAACATGATTACCATGTTAAATAAAGAGTTCTTTCCATAGCGATTGGTATAAACGGTTTGAATCATCCATGAATCAGTGAGAACCAAGACAGTCATGAAAAAATCAAGGAAAGAATTCCAAGTCAAAATACCGTTATGAAGATGCTCAATTAAAGTAGTTACTTTTGAAATTGCAAAAACAAAAACTAGGTCATAAAAAAGTTCTGAAAATTCTACACGTTTATGTTTAATAAGAGTTGTCATTTTAAGACCTTTCTATTTTAGAAGTACAATTTATTATAACATAAAATGGTAATAAAAAAAAAGGAGATGCTTAAATAACTTCATGTGACGCGAATGAACTGCGCCACAAAAGTTAGGTTTTTTCTGTCTAACTTTTGGGGTGCAGTTCAGAAGGGGTGTTTTTTCTATCGTTTTTTAGTGCTAAGACTACACAAAAAAGCCTTGATTCCAAGGCTTTTTCCTGTTGATTTAGATGCCCCCTACAGGGATCGAACCTGTGACCCACGGATTAAGAGTCCGCTGCTCTGCCAGCTGAGCTAAGGAGGCAAAGAAAAAAGCTGTATTGGTGCCGAAACTTCACGGTTTGTATTGAACCCGCGCAATTAAGCAGGTGGGCAACTCGCTCTAACTGAAGCTGTTTCCGTGTGAGACGGCCTACATGCTGTTAGAAGACTTATGTTTCCCTAATAATACAAAAAATAGTCGGTCAACACTTAAGTGTGAAGTCGTACACCACAGCGTTTCTATGTTTATATGATACCACTTTTTCAAAAAAAATCAAGAGGAAAGTGCAATTTTTTGAAAAGGATTTCAGATTTTTCGCAAACGGTCGATGGCTTCCTTTCTTTGAGCCAAAGCCCGTTCATATTTACCAGTGTCTTCTGCTTGGAAATAGTGATGATTACGAATTTTTTCTGGTAGATAGTCTTGCTTGACCCAATTTCCAGGATAGTTGTGTGGATAGAGATAGTCTTGGGCATTCCCTAGTTCCTTGCTTCCACTGTAGTGCCCATCACGCAGGTGTCGCGGAATAGGCAAGTGCCCTGATGTTTTGAGGTCAGCAAGTGCCTTATCCATAGCTACATAGGCTGAGTTGGATTTTGGAGAAAGGGCCAAATCAATCACGACATTGGCAATGAGAATGCGGGCTTCTGGGAAACCAATCTTTTGGGCGGCATCCAGAGCAGTCACTGTGTGAATTTGGGCCTCAGGATTGGCTAAGCCGATATCTTCATAAGCGATAACAGTCAAACGACGAGCGAGACTTGGCAAATCACCAGCCTCAATCAAGCGGGCAGCATAGTGAAGACTGGCATCAACATCTGAGCCACGGATAGACTTTTGAAGGGCAGAGAGAACATCATAGTGACCGTCTCCATCCTTGTCCATGGTAATGTAGCTCCGCTGCAGGCTATTTTCCATGATGTCTAGAGTGATATGGCGGATGCCCTCGTCATTTTCGGGAGTAGAGAGAACAGCCAGGTCCAGTGAGTTGAAGGCAGAGCGAAGGTCTCCGTTTGTAGAGGTTGCGATGAAATCCAGCGCCTCCTCATCTAGTTCTACTGGGAAATCAAAACCACGTTCAGGGTTATTTAGAGCTATCTGAAGAGCCTCTTTGACGTCTTGGTTAGACAGAGGTTCCAACTCAAAAATTTGAACACGACTGCGAATGGCAGGAGTGGAAAAGAAAGGATTTTCAGTCGTAGCCCCAATCATGATGACCAGTCCACTTTCCAAGAGAGGCAAAAGGAAGTCTTGCTTGGTTTTATCTAGTCTATGAATCTCGTCTAGTAATAGGACTAATCCTCCAGAGAATTTAGCCTCTTCAGCGATTTCTTGCAGTCGTTTTTTACTATCAACTGTCGCATTGAAAGTTCGAAAGGCATACTTGGTCGTCCCTGCGATGGCAGAGGCAATACTGGTCTTGCCGATTCCCGGAGGGCCATAGAGAATCATGGAGGACAGGCGGTTGGCTTCCACCATGCGGCGTATGATTTTTCCAGGTCCGACCAGATGCTCCTGACCGATGACCTGGTCAATAGTTTTAGGGCGCATGCGAAGCGCGAGATTGTCTGGCATAGCAGTCCTTTCTAACGTGGATTTGAGTAGAATGACTCATCTAATATATCTTACTATGTCCATTCTAGCCTATTAGTTGTGATATTTCAATGGTTTTGTAATAATCAGGGTGTAAGATAGAATCTTTTTGACTATTTAATTTGATGAGGAGAGGTATTAGCATGAGAGAATGGATTTCCCTTAAAACTCAAAATATGATAGTTGAGCCTAAAGAAGTGGAAGTGCTGACTTGAGAAATAATATTGCTAAATGTTATTGCATGAACTATAATGAAAAGAGAGGTGATAAGGAATGGAAATGATGGAATTACCAAGTCAGGAAGTTTTGATTTTTACAAAACAAATTCGTCATTGGATTCTTAGTGATCAAGTTATTTCAGGAAAAAGAAAATTTCTCTTCCGGGAAGATACTCCAAAAGAGATTTTGGATTTGTACGAAAACATTAAACCTAAACTTGATTTTGCTTACCAAGAAGTTCATTCTAAATAATTATGAATTAGAAAAATAGGTATGAATAAATTAGAAGCTCTTAGAACTGAATCTAGGATCTTTGATGGTATAAGAGAATAATACGTCTCATTCTTTACAATACGTGTAGCACGTGTTATAATGGTGTTGTCAGGAGGTAAAAGCGCTATGCCTATGACACAAAAAGAGATGGTTAAACTCCTTACGGCTCATGGTTGGATAAAGACTAGAGGCGGTAAAGGCTCCCATATTAAAATGGAGAAGCAAGGGGAAAGACCTATCACAATCCCTCATGGTGAGCTGAATAAGTACACTGAAAGAGGGATAAGAAAGCAAGCTGGGTTGTAAAATTCAGCCCCTGCTTTTTGATATGGAGGTAGTGAAATGTTAGTGACATATCCAGCTTTATTTTATTATGATGATACAGATGGGGTAAAAGCGACTTATTTTGTTCATTTCCCGGATTTTGAATACTCAGCTACACAAGGAGAGGGGATTTCTGAGGCTCTGGCTATGGGTTCGGAGTGGTTAGGCATAACTGTTGCAGATTTGATAGAGAATGATGAAGATTTGCCCCAGCCATCAGATATCAATAGCTTGTCTTTAATTGATAATGATCCTTTTAAAGATGATGAAGATTTCGTGTCAACCTATGACCTTGATAAATCTTTTATTTCTATGGTATCTGTTGATGTATCAGAGTACTTAGGAAGTCAGGAACCAATTAAAAAGACCTTGACCATACCAAGATGGGCAGATAAGTTGGGACGAGAAATGGGACTTAACTTTTCTCAGACTTTGACAGACGCTATTGCAGATAAGAAAATGCAAGCATAAGATTAAGTGTGACATCGTGGGAATGGCCAATAAAAAAGCACATCTAATTGTGCTGGTTACTTGTCTATTGATTTTATAGATTTCTTAGCCCTTTTGAGGGCTTTTTATATTGATTTTTCAGGAAAAATAAAGAAATCAGACTGTTAAGAAAATCACTAATACCAAGGGTTTAAATGAGGTAATATGGTATAATTAGGACATAAACTAATTTTGTGGTAAGATGGTAGTATCTATTTTAGCATATTTCCGAGTATTCGGGGCGATTAAGAGTCGCATAGAAAGAGGACAAAATGGCAACATATGGATTTTTAGATGTTTTAGAGGAAGAGTTGGAGAAGAACTTTCCCTTTGACTTTGAGATTAGTTGGGACAAGCGCAACCACGCGGTTGAAGTGAGTTTTCTATTGGAAGCGCAAAATGCTGCAGGTGTGGAGATGGTGGATGAAGACGGAGAGGTTTCGTCAGACGATATCCTCTTTGAAGAAGCAGTGCTTTTTTACAATCCTGCCAAATCAACAGTCAATGCAGAAGACTATTTGACGGTCATTCCTTACCTACCTAAAAAAGGATTTTCTCGTGAATTTTTAGCTTATTTTGCGCTATTCCTTAAAGATACTGCCGAGGTTGGACTAGATGCCCTTATGGACTTTTTGGAAGACCCAGAAGCAGAAGAATTTGTCATGGAATGGAACCAAGAAGTCTTTGAAGAAGGAAAAGTGGGCTTGGAAGAGGGGGAATTTTATCCTTATCCGAGATATTAGGGATTATTGGGAGAGTTTATGAAAAAAATTGTGACGTATTTGATTCAGACAGTGTCTGTTCTTGTGATGATGCTGGCTTTTGCTTGTGGAACTATCGCATTTGCAGAGTTGGGCTATTCTGCATTATTAGTTTTTAGTTTTGGTTATGCTTTTGCTTTTCTAAGCATGTATGTAATCTTTATTCTTCATGAGCTTGGTCATGCATTTTGTGGTTATCTGACAGGCTATCGTCTGGTGGCTTTTGGATTAGGGAACTTTCTTTTAACCAAAAGGTCAGGCAGGCTTCACCTTAGTCGAACAGCAGTTATAAAAAATGTTGGTGCTCAGTATATTGCTTTAAAAGAGAATGAAAGTGATCAAAGAATCATCTTAATGCTTTCAGGAGGCTTGATAGTTCATCTTTGCTTGATATTATTAGCAATACTTTTTGGTTTTTTGACAACAAACTGGTATTTTGCAGGCACTTGGATTTGTCTAAATTTATCTCTTCTTCTTTTCAATGCTCTGCCAGTTGGGATTACCGATGGAGCAAAAATTTGGGAATTGCTACAACAGCCTGAAAATACAAAATACGCCTACCTGATGTTGAGGCATTCTGCCCAGACCTTGATAGCTCCTCAAGAATATGATTTAAAAAACTTTGTCATGTCTGTTGATGAGGATGTGAGAGGGAGTTTTGCAGAAAGTGTTCAGACTCTTCAGGGCTTGGTATTCATATTGGATGATAATATAGAGCTTGCAAAGCAACAGTTTCAGTCTGTGCTAGAGAAAACAGACAATCCAATGTCTAAAACTAGTTCTCAATTATACCTTCTTCAAATTGCTTTGATGGAAGGAGATAATAAGAAAGCGGAAGAATATGCAAGTATTCGAGGGGTCAAATCCTTTTTATCTATAAAAACAGCAGATATGCAGGTCATTCAAGCTTGGTATCAATTTAAGGTAAAGAAAGATGTAGTTCAAACTCACAAGGCTATGAAGATTGCTAGACAGAAAATGAATAGTAGCCGGATGTTACGAGATGAGAAAAGCTATTATCAAAACTGGTTAGCCGAGCTGGAAAAGGAATTAACCGAAGGAGTCTAATATGGAAATAGAGATTTCTGATTTCACAGGCTGTAAGATTGCTTTGTTTTGTGGGGATAAGCTTTTGACTATCTTACGCGATGATAAGGCAAGCATTCCCTGGCCCAATATGTGGGAACTTCCAGGTGGGGGACGAGAAGGTGATGAAAGTCCTTTTGAGTGCGTGGCGCGTGAAGTTTATGAAGAACTGGGGATTCATCTGACTGAGGATTGTCTGCTTTGGAGTAGGGTTTATCCAAGTATGCTCTATGAAGGTCGGCACTCTGTCTTTATGGTTGGTCAGTTAAGACAAGAACAATTTGACAATATTATCTTTGGAGATGAAGGACAGGCCTATAAACTGATGCCTATTGAGGAGTTTTTGAAGTCTAAACAGGCAGTGCCTCAGCTCCAGGGGAGATTGAGGGATTATTTAAAAGTAAGTGATTAGAAAGGATGGTTCAGTTAAATTTTTAAACTGAACCCGCCCTAAACACTGTGCCAAAAAGATAAACTTCTCTTAGACATAAGCGTCTTCAGAGAATTTTCTATTTTGGTCTTGTGTTTTACGGGCTTGGTATTTTAATGATGGAAACATGGCAAGAGTTAAAAGTTACAGTCAAGCGTGAGGGAGAGGAGTCGGTTTCCAATCTCTTGATTGAGCTGGGAGCGCAAGGTGTTGCGATCGAAGACAGCATGGACTATGTGGGAAATGTGGATCGCTTTGGTGAGATTTTCCCAGAGGTTGAGCAACAAGAAGAAATTGTGGTGACGGCCTACTACCCTGACACGGTGGATGTGGCAGTGGTTGAGACGGCCTTGCAGGCACGTCTGGCAGAATTGACAGATTTTATGGATTTGGGAGAGGTCAAGATGGGGACGACTGCCTTGGCTGAGGAAGATTGGGCGGACAACTGGAAGAAATACTATGAACCAGCTCGCATCACTCATGATTTGACTATTGTGCCATCATGGACGGACTATGAGGCGACTGCGGGAGAAAAAATTATCAAGCTGGACCCTGGCATGGCCTTTGGAACGGGAACGCACCCAACAACCAAGATGAGCCTCTTTGCCTTGGAGCAAGTTCTTCGTGGTGGTGAAACAGTGCTAGATGTAGGGACTGGTTCAGGCGTTCTTTCTATTGCCAGCTCGCTTTTAGGTGCCAAGGAAATCTTCGCCTATGACCTAGACGATGTAGCAGTTCGGGTCGCTCAGGAAAATATCGAGCTCAATCCTTGTATGGAAAACATCCATGTAGCCCCAGGCGATTTGCTTAAAGGAGTGGAAATTGAGGCAGATGTTATCGTGGCTAATATCTTGGCGGATATCCTCATTCATCTGACGGAGGATGCTTATCGCTTGGTCAAGGACGAAGGCTACCTCATCATGAGTGGTATAATCAAGGACAAGTGGGACATGGTGCGTGAGTCAGCTGAGTCAGCTGGATTTTTCCTTGAAACCCACATGATTCAAGGGGAGTGGAATGCCTGTGTCTTCAAGAAGACCAAGGATATCTCCGGTGTGATTGGAGGCTAGGATGCAGCAGTATTTTGTCAAAGGCAGTGCTAACTCTCCTGTCACCATCGAGGACAGGGAAACCAGCAAGCATATGTTTCAGGTTATGCGCTTGAAAGAAGATGATGAGGTTACTTTGGTCTTTGATGATGGAATTAAGCGCTTGGCGCGTGTGCTGGATGTGGAAGCTCGTCAGTTTGAATTGGTAGAAGAACTAGATGACAATGTGGAACTGCCCGTTCAAGTGACCATTGCATCTGGTTTTCCCAAGGGAGATAAGTTGGAGTTTATCACTCAAAAGGTGACGGAACTAGGTGCCAGCCAGATTTGGGCTTTTCCTGCCGACTGGTCGGTCGCCAAGTGGGATGGCAAGAAATTGGGTAAAAAGGTTGAAAAACTAGAAAAAATTGCCCTTGGAGCAGCAGAACAAAGTAAACGTAATATTGTTCCAAGTATTCAGCTTTTCGAGAAAAAAGCAGATTTTCTAGCTCAACTGGACCAATTTGACTCTATCATAGTGGCCTATGAAGAATCAGCAAAAGAAGGAGAAGCCGCTGCGCTCTTACAAGCGGTCTCTGGTCTTGAAAAAGGAGCCAAACTGCTCTTTATCTTTGGTCCAGAAGGTGGTCTGTCACCTGAAGAAATCGAAAGTTTTGAAGCTAAGGGAGCAGTATTGGCAGGACTTGGCCCTCGCATTTTGCGAGCAGAAACAGCACCACTTTACGCCTTATCAGCCCTTAGTGTTTTATTAGAATTAGAGAAATAAGAGGAAGAAAATGGAACAAAAACACCGTTCAGAATTTCCAGAGAAGGAACTCTGGGACTTAACAGCCCTATACCAAGACCGTGAGGATTTCTTGCGTGCAATCGAGAAAGCTCGTGAAGACATCGACCAATTTAGCCGTGACTACAAGGGAAATCTTCGTACTTTTGAGGATTTCGAGAAATCCTTTGCAGAATTGGAACAAATCTACATTCAGATGAGTCATATCGGTAATTATGCCTTTATGCCTCAGACGACAGACTATAGCAATGACGAATTTGCCAATATTGCTCAAGCTGGGATGGAATTCGAAACAGCTGCCAGTGTAGCCTTGACCTTCTTTGACGATGCCTTGGTGGAAGCTGATGAGGAAGTCTTAGACCGTTTGGGTAAATTGCCACATTTAACAGCTGCCATTCGTCAGGCCAAAATCAAAAAAGCCCACTATCTAGGGGCTGATGTGGAAAAAGCCTTGACCAATCTCGGTGAAGTTTTCTACAGTCCGCAGGACATTTACACTAAGATGCGTGCTGGGGATTTTGAAATGGCTGACTTTGAAGCCCATGGCAAGACATACAAAAACAGCTTTGTGACCTATGAGAATTTCTACCAAAACCATGAGGACGCTGAGGTTCGTGAGAAATCATTCCGTTCCTTCTCAGAAGGACTTCGTAAGCACCAAAATACGGCTGCTGCAGCCTATCTAGCCCAGGTAAAGTCTGAAAAACTCTTGGCTGATATGAAGGGCTACGACTCAGTCTTTGATTATCTTCTAGCTGAACAAGAAGTGGACCGTGCCATGTTTGACCGCCAGATTGACCTCATTATGAAGGACTTTGCGCCAGTTGCCCAGAGATACCTCAAGCATGTTGCCAAGGTCAATGGTCTTGAAAAGATGACCTTTGCTGACTGGAAATTGGACTTGGATAGCGCTCTTAATCCTGAAGTGACTATTGACGACGCCTATGATTTGGTCATGAAGTCAGTAGAACCTTTGGGGCAAGAATATTGTCAGGAAGTTGCTCGCTATCAAGAAGAGCGCTGGGTGGACTTTGCTGCCAATAGTGGCAAGGATTCTGGTGGCTATGCAGCGGACCCATATCGCGTGCATCCTTATGTTCTCATGAGCTGGACAGGCCGTTTGAGCGATGTCTATACTTTGATTCATGAAATCGGGCATTCTGGTCAATTCATCTTTTCAGATAATCATCAAAGCTACTTTAATGCCCACATGTCGACCTACTATGTTGAAGCGCCTTCGACCTTCAATGAATTGCTCCTCAGTGATTACTTGGAGCACCAGTCTGACGACCCACGTCAAAAACGCTTCGCTCTGGCTCACCGTTTGACAGATACTTACTTTCATAATTTCATTACTCACCTCTTGGAAGCAGCCTTCCAGCGCAAGGTTTATACACTGATTGAAGAAGGGGAGACCTTTGGAGCAAGCAAGCTCAACAGCATTATGAAGGAAGTTTTGACAGATTTTTGGGGCGATGCCATTGAAATCGACGACGATGCAGCTTTGACTTGGATGCGCCAAGCTCACTATTATATGGGCTTGTATAGTTACACTTACTCAGCTGGACTTGTGATTTCGACTGCAGGTTACCTTCATCTGAAACATTCAGAAACTGGAGCTGAAGATTGGCTCAATCTCCTCAAATCAGGTGGTAGCAAGACACCACTTGAGTCAGCTATGATTATCGGTGCTGATATTTCAACAGATAAACCACTCCGTGATACCATCCAATTCTTGTCTGACACAGTTGATCAGATCATCGCCTACAGTGCCCAGTTGGGAGAGTAAATTAAAAGAGTCTGGGACAAAAGTCTAACCTTAAATATAAAAAACGAACAAAACGAGTTATCTGACACTCAGAATTCTGTCTTGTTCGCTTTTTTTCTAATCTATCGATTTTAAAAATTTATAATAAAGAATTCCTAAAATCAAAATTTTTTGTCCTGGCTTCTTAAATTATCCCCAAAAGCTATCTTCTTCAGCTTGATCTGAAGAGAAGAGCCAAACTTCTTTGATTTTTCCGTCTTCAATACGGAAGAGATCAATCCCGTTCATATTGAGTTCAGTACCATCAGCACGTGTTCCAAGAAAAGTAACATTGGCTGCGATTAAATCCTCATTGTCAGAAACCCAATTTGTTACCACCTTAAAGGTTCCATTAGTTTTCTCAGCAAATGTAGCCAGGTGAGTTCCTAGCTTGTCCTTACCAACAACTGAACCAGATATACTATGATTACCAGGTTGATGCCAGACAATATCGTCTGCCATCGTTTCAAAGACACCAGGAAAGTCACCAGCAATTAAAGCTTGGTTATAAGCGTTGAAAATTTCTAAGTTTGTTGACATATCTATTCTCCATTTCTTTTTTATGATATAATTGTAACAGTTACAAACAAAAAAACAAGTAGACACTTTTTCGATAGCTAGTATCAAAAGTGGTACTTTTATTGATACTAAAAGATAAATTTTTTTTAAAAAAATAGAAAGAAGATATTTTATGACAAATAAAGTGAGTGAGTATGGTATTTGTCCATTTGCGACAACGCAGAGGGTTTTAACGGGGAAATGGGCACTGGTAATCATTTATCAGTTGAGTACGAGTACCAAACGATTTAAAGAATTGCAAAGATTATTGCCTGGGATTACTCAAACTATTTTGACCCGTCATCTCCGTCAATTAGAAAAGGATAAGATTGTTCAACGAAAGGTCTATGCCGAAGTTCCACCACGAGTTGAGTACAGCTTAACCGAAATGGGGCAGGAATTCAGAGTTGTTTTAGATGCTGTCGAGAAATGGGGCCTAGATTATATCAAGTTGCTAGAAATGTAGAGGTATTGACCATGTATCAAGAGTTACTTAGAAAAATAGCAGACGAAAAACCAAGTTATCATCAGGAGGAAATCCAGTATTTGCTTGATCATTTGGGAGATCCTTCTCCAGAAATTCGCGATGACCTTGTTTTTACAAGTTTTGCTAGAGGGATTCAGGAAGAGCTATTTACACAGGAACAATTTCATTTCATTGCTGAGGTTGTCTTAGCTGATGGAGGACTAGATAAAGAAATTGATAAGGTAGGTCTGCCAACCCTTGAACGTTCTTTTAGGGCGCTTATTTATGCAAATCTCTTGTCTGTAGATGCCAACCAGCAATCGATTTTTTATCAGGGATTAAAATCAGGAATTCGTAATGTCCTTTTAAATCAAGGTCTGTATTATCTTTCAAAAGAAAAGGATACAACGGGTTTTTCAAGTCAGTATGGTTGGGTTCACGCTTTTGCACATGGATCCGATTTACTGACAGAGGTGGTTTGTCATCCAGACTTTTCTAAAAACAGAGTTCATGAAGTATTTGACATACTTGACCAACTATTTAAAAGAATTTCGATTCGTTTTACAGATGATGAGGATTGGCGTTTAGCGAGAGTGATCTATGAACCTATTTTACAAGGGAAGTTGGAGCAAGAGCAAGTAGCCTCTTGGATCAAAACTGTTGATTTTCCGATAGAAGAAAGGGAAGATTTTTATAAATTTTCCAACTTCAGATCCTGTTTGTTGGAAGTCTATGTCCAACTTGACCAGAGAAATAGTTTACAAGATGACTTGAAACAAGCTATCCAGTCTTTTCAATACTAGGGATTAGATAATAGTTCTATGATTTTCAAAAATTTTCCAAACAATTTTCTTGAATACCAATCCTACTTTTGATAGACTAGTATCTAGTTTTTGAAAAAAGGAGAAAGAAAATGAAAAAATTTGTCGCTGAGTTAATCGGTACTTTTATGCTTGTGTTCATCGGAACAGGAGCTGTTGTTTTTGGAAATGGTCTTGATGGCCTTGGTCACCTTGGAATTGCTTTTGCCTTTGGTTTGGCAATCGTAGTCGCAGCTTACTCAATCGGAACTGTTTCAGGTGCCCACTTGAACCCAGCTGTTTCGATCGCTATGTTTGTTAACAAACGTTTGACATCGTCAGAGCTTGTAAACTACATCTTAGGTCAAGTAGTTGGAGCTTTCTTAGCATCTGCTTCTGTGTTCTTCCTCTTGGCTAACTCTGGTATGTCAACTGCTAGCCTTGGTGAAAATGCCTTGGCAAACGGTGTCACTGTCTTTGGAGGTTTCTTGTTTGAAGTCATTGCAACCTTCTTGTTTGTCTTGGTTATCATGACCGTGACATCAGAAAGCAAGGGAAATGGCGCGATTGCTGGTTTGGTCATTGGATTGTCATTGATGGCAATGATTCTTGTTGGATTGAACATTACTGGACTTTCAGTAAACCCAGCTCGTAGCTTGGCACCAGCTGTCTTGGTAGGTGGCGCAGCCCTTCAACAAGTATGGATTTTCATCTTTGCCCCAATAGTTGGTGGTGTTCTTGCAGCCCTCGTTGCAAAAAACTTCCTTGGAACAGAAGAATAATTGAAACTCAAAAAGCCTTGCTCCTTATCTTGAGGAACAGGGCTTTTTAGTATCTGTTTATACTCAATGAAAATCAAAGAGCAAACTAGGAAGCTAGCCGCAGGTTGCTCAAAGCACTGCTTTGAG
>NZ_JUUO01000081.1 GCF_001074975.1 Streptococcus pseudopneumoniae
TGTACTTGAGTACGGCAAGGTGAAGCTGACGTGGTTTGAATTTGATTTTCGAAGAGTATTAATGATAGATAAACTGGTCAGGAACCCACTCCTGACCTTTTTCTTTTGCAAAATGACAAAAATCATAAACTTTTTGACAAATATGCTTGTCAAAAAGAAAAAGATGTGTTACAATGTAAGCAAGTTAAGAGAAAAGGAGAAAGGAACGATTATGTGGGCATTAGGATTTGTACCTCTTGTGATTATGTATTATATCTACCATTCCCAAAAGGTCAAGAAACTAGAGAATAAAATCAAAAGAATTGAGCAAAAACAGAAAGGAAATAAAGAAATGTCAAGAATTTTAAAAGAATTGATTGGGAAAACACCGACAATCTTTGGACAAGTTTTTGGAACAGACAACTGGGAAGTTGTGGATGTTGATGAGGAATGGGTCAAGCTACGCCGTGTAGATAAAAAAGGAAAAGAAAAATTCAAGTTGCAACGTATTGAGGATATCCAAGCAGTTGAATTTGACGGAAAGTAGGTGTGTAACATGCAACTAAAAAATCGTCTAAAAGAGCTTCGAGCTCGTGATGGTCTCAATCAAACCGACCTAGCCAAGCTAGCAGGGGTTTCCAGGCAGACCATCAGTCTATTAGAACGGGATGAGTACACCCCATCCATTATCATTGCCCTGAAAATATCTCAAATTTTCAACGAAACAGTCGAATCGGTATTTCGCTTGGAGGAGGACGAGTGATGAACAAGTATAAAGCAATCTATTATGTAGTTGCCATAGCTCTATTAGTCAGCATGTTTCTATTGATTGGGATAGACTTAGGCTGGTTTCGTCCCTATCAAAGTGACCAATTTATTTGGGCCTACTTTGCTCTTATTCCAGTCGTTGACTGGATTGAAAAGAAAGCAAACAATCTAGCAAGTGAAAAAGGAGAATGAATATGGAAAAGAAAAAGAAACGTGGCTTGTTATTTTTAATGTCTATTGTCTTGGGAGGTTTCTTAGGCATGCTTGTAGGGATGTTTAAGGCACTTGCTGAATCCCACGGAATTATGTTAGATGTAAAAGTCTTGATACCATGGATATCAGCTATTTGTTTAGTGTTAGGTTTCATTAGCATTCTTTTGACATTCAATTTCTTAAAGAAAAGCAGAAAATTTCATTCCTTGTATCAAGAGGAAATGGATGATGATCTGAATGAAACCTATTATGTGCAAATGTATCGGAATCTCGAGTTTGGAACCATTGCTTTTAATATTGCAAGTGTAGCGATTTTATTGGCTCTTTTCATCTCAGGTAGTGAAGGGGTTGTACTAAATGGAAGCCATATAACCTTCTCTCTTTCTTTTTTGGCATTAGTGCTGATTTTCAGTGTTCAAAAATATCTTTTTAAAACAATTGCGATTGTTCGTCAGCTTGATTTGGCATTTTTCTCTACACCAAAGGATATCTTAGAGCATTTCGATTCTTACGATGAAGGGGAGCGCAAGGCTAATTTGGAACAGAGTTTTCGAATTTTATTCCAATTAAATCAGTATGTCTTACCTGGCTTATATATTTTTCTTTTTATCATTTCTTTCTTGACAGGAGAAATTCAGCTACTAGCCTTCTTGCTTGTCGGAGCTATCCATGTTTATATCAATGTGATGCAGTTACCTATGGTGAAACGTTATTTCAAATAAAGGAGTTTCTATGATTCGTGTTGAAAATGTAAGCAAAAGTTTTGGGAGCAAAAAAGCTCTTCATCAGATTTCTTTTGAGATTAAGGAAGGTGAAATCTTTGGTTTTCTTGGACCTTCTGGCTCAGGTAAAACAACCATGATCAATGTCTTGACAGGTCAGTTGACTGCAGATCAAGGTAAAACAGTTTTGTTAGGCAAGAATTCTCAAGATTTAACCTCAAATGATTTGGAACAAATTGGTATTGTTAGTGATGGCAGTGGTTTTTATGAAAAGATGAGTCTTTACAAAAATCTGCTCATCTATGCTAAGTTATATGGTCTCAAGTCAGATAGAGTAGTTCAGGTGCTTCAACAGGTTGGATTGGCAGATGCTAAAGATATTATCGCGGAAAAACTATCTACTGGAATGAAACAACGAATGTTCTTGGCTCGTGCCCTTCTTAATGCTCCTAAGATGCTTTTTCTAGATGAGCCAACCAGTGGCTTAGACCCTACAACATCTAAGATGATTCATACCCTACTTCAAGAGTTAAAGCAGGCGGGGACAACTATCTTTTTGACCACGCATGATATGAATGAAGCAACTCTGCTTTGTGATCGCTTATCTCTTTTGAATAAGGGGAACTTAATAGAGTATGGAAGTCCGCAAGATATTATCCAGAAGTACCATGTGGATAAGAAGGTACGTGTGGTTTATAACGACGGACGAGAACAGATAGTTCCGTTTGAAGAATTACCACATTTAGACACGACAGATTTGATGGTGGTCCACTCTTGTGAGCCGACTTTAGAAGATATCTTTATCAGATTGACAGGAGAAAAGTTAGATGTTTAGAAAATTAAATGCCCTACTATGGTTAAGATTACAAGTTCTTATCAGCAATTCAACTTTGTTGGCGACTCTATTGTTGCCTTTTGGACTGGCTGTTCTATATAATGAGTTCTTAAACAAGAGTGGAGAATTGAGTACGTATTTCCTTTCTATGAGTTTGACGATGGTCTTGAGTATGGGAAGTGGTTATATGGTATCGATTATGATGGCAGAAGATAAGGAAAAGCGCAATCTTAAATCACTCATCCTAAGTGGTGTGACAGCAACAGAATATACTTTCAGTATGCTCATTCTCCCTCTGTTGATTATGTTGCTTGGAATGATTTTACTACCAATCTATTTTAAAGTGGATGTATCAGGTTACTTATTGGCCTATGTTATCTATTTGGTCTTAGCAGCTATTAGTGTTATTTTTCTCAACCTTCTAATCGGTGCAGTGTCAGATACTCAGTCTAAAGCGCAAGTTTATAGTATGTTTCCTGTGTTTATCGTCTCTTTTTTACCCATGATTGCTCTTCAAAATGATACGGTTCAGAAAGTGTTGGATTACTCGTTCGTTGGTCCTATTGTAAATCTTTTAAATAAAAAAGGTGGAGAAATATCTTTTTCTAACATCGGTATGTTACTTGCCTGGGTACTTGTGTTAGGGATAGCAAACCTCTTTGTATTGAAAAACAGCTATAAAGCAAGATAGGAGAACTTTATGAAATTACTTAAAAACCTTGGCTGGTTTCTTCTAGCCATTCTATCCTTTTTATTCATCTATGGCTTCATTCAGGTGCTCGCGACTACGTCGCTTGCCTTAGGCGCTTCACCCTATGCTGTGACCTTGCTCTATGTGGCCTTGGCTGGAGTTTATGTGTACGGCATTTACAAATGGTATCAGAAAGGTCCTGTTCGTATTGAGAAGAGTGGCTTCAACCGATTTATTTGGCTTCCTGCCTTGGTTTGGTTCTTATCTCTGGTTGTCCAGTTTTTCTTGCCAAATGATCCTTCAGTAAATCAGCAAATAGCGATAGACTTGACCTTGTCTCAACCACTTTTCTCATTCTTTGCGGTCGTTATTTTTGCTCCTCTGACGGAAGAACTTATCTTTAGAGGGATGTTAGCGCGCTATCTCTTTCCTAAGCAGGACAATAGCAAACAAACTCTGCTTTTCCTTCTGGTATCGAGTGTTCTGTTTGCCTTGATTCATTCTCCAGGAACTTTGCAACAGTTTTTAGTTTATGCTAGTCTAGGATTGAGTTTGGGTCTGGCTTATGTAAGCCGAAAAGGTCTTCTTTACAGTATTTCTCTCCACGCTTTGAATAATTTAGTCAGCTTTTTGATGATTCTCATGCTATAATAGAGTCAGGAGGTCACATGAAACGAGTAATTTTATTAGCAGTGATTCAAGCAGTCGTTCTATTTTTCATCATTGGGGGACTAGCTTATGCCTTTAAGGGAGATTTCTTCTATAGCCATTTAGCAGTGGTCTTTGCCCCGATTGCAGGTATCTGGCGTTTTGGGACAGCTTACACAACGGAAATCGTCTTGCCGAGAAAGGCAGCTGAAATCGCTGAAAAGCGTAAAGCAGGCAACAATTCAAAATAAAAGAGTCCGATGAAGTTCATCGGATTTTTGTATTGGCGTTAATTTTTAGGTCCTTCATTTGTTTTTTAAAGACTGGCAAACTTTTCTGCTGATTTTCATGAAGAGCCTGCGCTTTTATGGTAAAATAGTAACAGAATAAAAGAGGAGAGAAACAATGAAACGTAGTATGTATGCTGGTCGTGTTCGTGAGGAACACATCGGACAAGAAATGACCTTGAAAGGATGGGTTGGCCGTCGTCGTGACCTTGGTGGTTTGATCTTTATCGATCTTCGTGACCGTGAAGGAATCATGCAGTTGGTTATCAACCCTGAAAAAGTATCTGCAGAGGTCATGGCAACAGCTGAAAGCCTTCGTAGCGAATTTGTTATCGAGGTGACTGGACAGGTCGCTGCGCGTGAGCAAGCCAATGATAAGTTGCCAACTGGTACAGTTGAGTTAAATGTAACAGCCTTGACAGTGCTGAACACAGCTAAGACAACCCCATTTGAGATTAAGGATGGCATTGAGGCCAATGATGATACGCGTTTGCGTTACCGTTACCTTGACCTTCGTCGTCCAGAAATGTTGGAAAATCTTAAACTTCGTGCTAAAGTGACCCACTCTATCCGTAACTACTTAGATGAGTTGGAGTTTATCGACGTGGAGACACCATTCCTTTCTAAGTCAACACCAGAAGGGGCGCGTGACTATTTGGTGCCATCTCGTGTTAATAAAGGGCATTTCTATGCTCTTCCTCAAAGTCCACAAATCACGAAACAGCTCTTGATGAATGCTGGCTTTGACCGCTACTACCAAATCGTCAAGTGTTTCCGTGACGAGGATTTGCGTGGAGACCGTCAGCCTGAGTTTACCCAGGTTGACTTGGAAACATCTTTCCTTACTGAGCAAGAAATCCAAGATATCACAGAAGGCTTGATTGCGCGCGTGATGAGGGAAACCAAAGGCATCGAAGTAACGCTACCATTCCCTCGTATGAAGTACGATGATGCTATGGCTCTTTACGGTTCTGACAAGCCAGATACCCGTTTTGATATGTTGCTTCAGGACTTGACAGAAGTGGTCAAGGGTGTAGATTTTAAAGTCTTTTCAGAAGCACCTGCTGTAAAAGCAATTGTGGTCAAAGGCGCAGCAGATAACTACTCACGTAAAGACATCGACAAGATGACCGAAGTAGCCAAACAGTACGGTGCCAAAGGTCTTGCTTGGATCAAGGTGGTTGATGGAGAATTAAACGGACCAGTTGCCAAGTTCTTGACTGGCATCCAAGCAGATTTGACAGCAGCGCTTGCTCTTGAAGATAAGGACTTGGTTCTCTTTGTAGCAGATACGCTTGAAGTGGCTAATGCAACTCTTGGTGCCCTTCGTGGACGTATTGCCAAAGAGCTTGGCTTGATTGATAACGATAAATTCAACTTCCTTTGGGTGGTTGACTGGCCAATGTTTGAATGGTCTGAAGAAGAAGGCCGCTACATGAGCGCCCACCATCCGTTTACTCTTCCACAGGAAGAGACTGCTCACGAACTAGAAGGTGATTTGGCTAAGGTTCGTGCCATTGCTTACGATATCGTCTTGAACGGTTATGAGCTTGGTGGTGGTAGCCTTCGTATCAATCAAAAGGACCTTCAAGAACGCATGTTCAAAGCTCTTGGTTTCTCAGCTGAAGAAGCAAATGACCAGTTTGGTTTCCTTCTTGAGGCCATGGACTATGGTTTCCCACCACACGGTGGTTTGGCTATCGGGCTTGACCGATTTGTCATGCTCTTAGCAGGAGAAGAAAATATCCGTGAAGTCATTGCCTTTCCTAAGAACAACAAGGCAACTGACCCAATGACACAAGCTCCTTCAACAGTAGCTCTCAAACAATTAGAGGAACTCAGCTTACAAGTAGAAGAAGATGAAACAAGCAAAACGAATTAAGCGGTGGCGCTATTATCTGCGCCGCTTTGCTCATCAGATAAAAATTTTACGTGTCTTACAAAGCATCTCTCGGGAAAAATATGATGAGAAGATATCAGCCTCTCTGGTCTATGGTTTTTTATCAGCAGTAGCGGTCAATTTCTTTTTCCAACCAGGGCATGTGTATTCGAGTGGTGCGACAGGTCTGGCACAGATTATCTCTGCTCTGAGTAATCACTGGTTTGGTTTTCATATCCCGATTTCGCTGACCTTCTACGCCATTAATTTTCCTTTGATGGTCTTGGCTTGGTATCAGATTGGACATAAGTTTACGATCTTTACCTTTATTACGGTGTCCATGAGTTCCTTCTTTATCCAGTTTGTCCCTGTGGCGACCTTGACGGAGGATCCCATTATCAATGCCCTTTTTGGGGGTGTTGTCATGGGCTTGGGGATTGGTTTTGCTCTTCGAAACAATATCTCCAGTGGTGGGACGGATATTGTCAGTCTGACCATTCGCAAGAAAACGGGTAAGAATGTTGGTAGTATTTCTTTCTTGGTAAATGGAACCATTATGCTGATAGCAGGTTTGACCTTTGGTTGGAAATACGCCCTCTACTCTATGATTACCATCTTTGTCTCTAGCCGTGTGACAGATGCAGTCTTTACCAAGCAAAAACGGATGCAGGCCATGATTGTGACCAATCATCCAGAGAAAGTAATTGAGAAAATCCATAAAAAATTGCACCGCGGAGCAACTATGATCCACGATGCAGAAGGAACCTATAATCACGAGAAAAAGGCAGTTTTAATCACTGTCATTACACGTGCAGAATTTAATGAATTCAAACAGATTATGAAACAGGTGGATCCAGGTGCCTTTGTTTCTGTATCTGAGAATGTCCATATTTTGGGACGGTTCGTTGAAACAGATAATTAATAACCAAAAAAACCAGCTCGAGCTGGTTTTTATTTTTCAATAATTTTGTGGGCAATCAACTGACGGTAACAAATTTGCTTATTGCTTTTAGCATCGTTGATAATCTGGAGGATAGTTTCAAGAGAAACACGACCAAGTTCTAAGCTATTAATATCAACATAGGCCGCCAAGTTGAGCTTGGGATTGACCGAGTCAAAGCTGAGAACAGGGACATCCAGTTGGTACTTAGCAATATAGTCACAGACCCCTTCGGCTAGGAGACTATCGGTTGTGATGATAGCATCGATTTGTGGGTCATGCTGAAAGAGAAGTTGACTAAATTGATATCCTTTTTCCTCTAGAAATTCATTTGCAAAGTAGGTCAGATTGTCATCAATAGGCAGTTGGTATTGTTTGAGTGCTGACTCATAGCCTGTTAAACGGTCTTGTGTAACGAAGAGTTTCTTAGAACCTCCGATAAAGGCAATTCGTTTGCATCCTTTTTTGATGAAATATTCGGTTGCATCAAAACCAGCTTGGGTATTGTCATTATCGACAAGAGGAATAAAGGGTGAAATGGATTTTCCTAGAATGAGGAAGGGGAACTGCTCTTCAGCCACCAATTTGACCAAGGGATCTTCCTCTTCAGCATAAAGGAAAATCAAACCATCCACACGTTTACCGTAAACCATTTGTGAAATAGCTTTAAGGCGTTCTTTTTCATCTTTACCTGTTGCTATCTGAATGGCATAGTGGTTTTCAGATGCGACTTGAGAGATGCCACGTAGGACTGATGGGAAGAAAGGATTTTGATAGAAGGCGTCTGAGTCGTCAGGAAGAACTAAGCCAATAACTTGGGTATAACTGCTTACCAAGCTACGAGCGTTGAGGTTGGGGTGGTAATTGAGCTCCTTCATAGCCTTGTGAACGCGTTTTTTAGTTTCGTCGCTAATGGTTGATTTATTTTGAATAACACGGGTTACGGTTGAAGGCGAAACACCAGCAGCCTTGGCCACGTCTTTAATCGTAACGGGCATAAAAATCTCCTATTTATGGTAATCTGGATCACGAAAATGCGTTTTATAAAAGATAGTGACCAGATAAAGGACAAAAAGAATGTTTTGTACAGTGATGAGGTTTGACATATTTTGGCCAAATAATCCCAAAATAAGCGTAATCAGAGTTGGCAATCCTAAACAGTTTAAGATAAAATGGTAGCACTCTTTAAAGGTTCTAAATGAAAAGAGGCGTGATTTCTTAGTGATATAAAGGAGAAGACTAGCCCCTAGAGAGACGATAAAGAAATTCAAACCAAAGAGGAAGCTAGCACCGAGAACTAGGAAGAGACTGATATAGACACGATTTTGTTGGTACCAGTCTTTAGAAATTGCCTGGGTCAAGCTGTCTTTACTTTTGAAACTCTCAGTCTGAATGGCTCGGTAAGAGATACGAGTCAGTTCCTTACTTTCCTTGCTGATGACGAGCTCATTCGTATCGAAATGCAGTTGCAAGTCCTTAGGTAATTCCTTGCTTTGACTTGGACCAATCACAATAGAAGGCGCTTGACTAGCTGTTCCTGTATAAGTTAATTTACCATCAACAATTGCAGCATGCTCAGAGAGATCCTGGACAACCTCATCTGTCAATGGTTCATAGACATTATCGATAAAGGTTTCTAGCGGATAAGTCTCCTGGGAGCTGTTTTGAATGGCAATGGGTACCATAGACGAGCTGATAAGGAAGATACTGGTAAAGAGAAGTTGAAACCAGTTGAGTCCGAAACGTTTGGACAGGGGCTTACGAAATCCCCAAATACTTGAAAAATAGGAAAATGGATATGGAAGCATAGGTATCTTTCTAAAAGGTGTTTTCTATATGAGTATTATTATATAGAGAAATGCGCTTTATTTCAAGTCTAGGAGAAAAATTGCTTGTTGCAAGAATATTATTTACAGTAGCAATCGCTAATATTCAATGAAAATCAAAGAGCAAACTAGGAAGCTAGCCGCAGGTTGCTCAAAGCACTGCTTTGAG
>NZ_JUUO01000082.1 GCF_001074975.1 Streptococcus pseudopneumoniae
AGGTAAAGTATCTGGAAGAAGATATCAGAGGATTTCTTTGGTTGCAGGGCTAACAAATGGTGAGTTAATCGCTCCAATGACTTACGAAGAGACAATGACGAGCGACTTTTTTGAAACTTGATTTCAGAAGTTTCTCTTGCTAACATTAAATACACCCTCAGTTATTATTATGGATAATGCAAGATTCCATAGAATGGGTAAGCTAGAGCTCTTATGTGAAGAATTTGGACATAAACTTTTACTCCTTCCTCCCTACTCACCTGACTACAATCCTATTGAGAAAACATGGGCTCATATCAAAAAGCACCTCAAAAAGGTATTACCAAGT
>NZ_JUUO01000083.1 GCF_001074975.1 Streptococcus pseudopneumoniae
GTCGTCTGAGACTAACTTCCAGTTTTGGGAGAGAGGTGGAAGTTACTTTGAGAAGTTACGTTTCTTCCCTTTTTTACCTAGGAAGCGTTTCCTTTGTTTTCAAATTACTCAAAAAGTGGTACAATATAGGATAGCTTACTATTATCTGAATCAGTTGATTTGGAGAGAAAGGATTCATTTTGAAATCAATAGGCTTTATTGAAAAGCTGAAAGGGTTGTCTAGTAAAGAGCTGATTTTATTGGGAATTATCCTGAGTATCTTTTTACCCTTTTATCTTTTTGTAGTTGTATTCTGTTTATATATTATCAGTTTGATTTATACAGGAGACATGAAAAGTATTCTTCAGAAAATGGGGGAGCATCCGATGCTGCTTCTTTTTCTTGGCTATAGTACTGTTATATCTACTTTTGCACAAAATTGGATGGGAGTAGTGGCTTCAGTAGGAATTTTTCTATTTACTGTTTTCTTTTTGCACTATCAGTCGATTTTATCACACAAATTCTTTCGATTGATTTTGCAGCTAGTCTTACTTGGTAGCGTATTGTCAGCTGCTTTTGCGAGTTTAGAACATTTCCAAATTGTGAAGAAATTCAACTATGCTTTTCTTTCACCCAATATGCAGGTATGGCATCAGAATCGTGCAGAAGTGACTTTCTTTAATCCTAATTATTATGGAATTATTTGTTGTTTCTGTATCATGATTGCCTTCTATCTGTTTACAACGACCAAGTTGAATTGGTTGAAGGTATTCTGTGTGATTGCAGGATTTGTTAATCTCTTTGGATTGAACTTTACTCAAAATCGAACTGCCTTTCCTGCTATTATAGCTGGAGCGATTATTTATCTCTTTACGACCATTAAAAATTGGAAGGCCTTTTGGCTTAGTATTGGGGTCTTTGCGATTGGCTTGAGTTTCCTCTTTTCCAGTGATTTGGGAGTTCGGATGGGGACTTTAGATTCTTCTATGGAGGAACGCATTTCTATCTGGGATGCTGGGATGGCCTTGTTTAAGCAAAATCCTTTTTGGGGTGAGGGGCCATTGACCTATATGCACTCTTATCCTCGGATACATGCTCCTTATCATGAACATGCTCACAGCCTTTATATTGATACAATTCTGAGTTACGGAATTGTGGGGACTATTTTATTAGTTTTGTCTTCTGTTGCTCCTGTTCGCTTGATGATGGATATGAGTCAGGAGTCGGGGAAACGTCCGATTATCGGTCTTTATCTATCTTTTCTTACAGTAGTTGCTGTACACGGAATCTTTGACTTGGCCCTCTTTTGGATTCAGTCTGGCTTCATTTTCTTGCTAGTTATGTGCAGTATTCCGTTGGAGCATCGAACTTTGGTATCGGACATGACGGATTAAGTTTATTAGATTGAAATCTTCTACCTTGGGTGGGAGGTTTTTTTACTGGGAAAAATTATTTCTAAATCGAAATAGTTGACAGTTGGAACAATGAGTGTTACAATATGATTATTCATTTCGATATAGAAATAAATTGGAGGTGTCATGAAAGATAGTCATTTGCTAGCCCATCATATTCGTTTGTTGAATGGGCGGATTTTTCAAAAGTTACTGAGCCAAGATCCTGAAGCTCTTTATCGGAGTGAACAGGGCAAGATTTTAGCGGTTTTATGGAATAGTGAGATGGGCTGTGCAACTGCGACAGACATTGCGCTTGCGACTGGGCTTGCTAATAATACGTTGACGACTATGATAAAAAAGCTAGAGGAGCAAAATCTTGTAACTGTTAGCCCATGTGGAGAAGACAAGCGTAAGAAGTATTTGGTTTTAACAGAGTTGGGGGAGTCTCAGAAAGAAGTGGGACATCGTGTCAGTCAGAAATTGGATGCTATCTTTTATAAAGGATTTTCAGAGGAAGAAATTCGCCAGTTTGAAGGTTTTCAAGAAAGAATTTTGGCTAATCTGAAAGAGAAGGAAAATGAGGTTTAGAATATGTCAAAACAAGTTGAAAATGCACAAAATCTATACATTCATGCTATTCAAGACGGACGAGTTGCTGAGGCTCAAACCCAGTCTGTAGGGGATACCTATATCCAACATTCGACAGGTGTGCCTGACGGGAAAGAAGGATTTGCAGCTTTCTTTGCAAATTTCTTCGAGCGCCATCCAGAGCGTCAGATTAAGATTGTACGCACTATTGAAGATGACAATCTGGTCTTTGTTCATGTTCATCAATATCTGAATGGTGGGGAAGCTCAATGGGTGACAACGGATACTTTCCGTGCGGATGAGAATGGTCGTATCGTGGAGCATTGGGATGTCATTGACTACTATCGCACTCCAGAAAATGGGCAGTTAGACCAAATCTTTGGCGATTTTGAAATCAAGGATTTGGATAAGACAGCAGAAAATAAAAAGCTGGTTCGTCGTTTCTTGACAGAAATTTTCCAAAATGGGGAGCTAGAACAGTGGAGTAATTATGTAGCGGATGATTTGATTCAGCATAATCATGAGATTGGGCAAGGAAGTAATGCTTATAAAAACTATGTTACTGAGCATGATGTCACTTTTGACTTTGTTTTCCAACTCTTAGGACAAGGAAACTATGTGGTTAGCTATGGTCAGACTCAGATTGATGGAGTTGCTTATGCCCAGTACGATATCTTCCGTCTAGAAAACGGGAAAATTGTGGAGCATTGGGACAACAAGGAAGTTATGCCTAAGGTAGAAGACTTGACCAATCGAGGCAAGTTTTAAGTTGAGGATACAGAATGATTGAATACAAAAATGTAGCTTTACGTTACACAGAAAAAGATGTCTTGAGAGATGTTAATTTACGGATTGAGAATGGCGAGTTTATGGTTTTAGTTGGTCCATCTGGCTCAGGTAAGACAACCATGCTTAAGATGATTAACCGTCTCTTGGAACCAACTGATGGAAATATTTATATGGATGGCAAGCGCATCAAAGATTATGATGAGCGTGAACTTCGTCTTTCTACTGGTTATGTTTTACAGGCTATTGCCCTCTTTCCCAATCTAACGGTTGCGGAAAACATTGCCCTAATTCCTGAAATGAAGGGCTGGACTAAGGAAGAAATTGCTAAGAAAACAGAAGAGATTCTAGCAAGAGTTGGTTTACCAGTAGCTGAGTATGGGCATCGACTTCCGAGTGAGTTGTCTGGTGGAGAACAGCAGCGAGTTGGTATTGTCCGTGCTATGATTGGTCAGCCCAAAATTCTCCTCATGGATGAACCTTTTTCAGCCTTGGATGCTATTTCGAGAAAACAGTTGCAGGTTCTGACAAAAGAATTGCATAAAGAATTTGGGATGATAACGATTTTTGTGACCCATGATACGGATGAGGCCTTGAAGTTGGCGGACCGTATTGCTGTCTTGCAGGATGGAGAGATTCGTCAGGTGGCGAATCCCGAGACTATTTTAAAAGCTCCTGCCACAGAATTTGTAGCAGATTTGTTTGGAGGTAGTGTTCATGACTAATTTAATTGCAACTTTTCAGGATCGTTTTAGTGATTGGTTGACAGCTCTATCTCAACATTTGCAGTTGTCACTTTTGACCCTATTACTAGCTATTTTTATCGCGATTCCTTTGGCTGTTTATCTTCGCTATCATGAGAAGTTAGCGGATTGGGTTTTGCAGATTGCAGGGATTTTCCAGACCATCCCGTCTCTGGCCTTGCTGGGGCTCTTTATTCCCTTGATGGGAATTGGAACCTTGCCTGCTTTGACAGCACTAGTGATTTATGCGATTTTTCCGATTTTGCAAAATACTATCACTGGACTCAAGGGAATTGATCCAAGTCTACAAGAGGCTGGGATTGCCTTTGGGATGACTAGGTGGGAGCGACTCAAGAAGTTTGAAATTCCACTTGCTATGCCTGTTATGATGTCTGGAATTCGGACGGCAGCTGTCTTGATTATCGGTACGGCAACCTTGGCGGCCTTGATTGGGGCAGGGGGGCTGGGTTCCTTTATCCTTTTGGGAATTGACCGTAATAATGCCAGTCTGATTTTGATTGGGGCCCTTTCTTCTGCAGTCCTTGCCATTGCCTTTAACTTCCTACTAAAAGTGATGGAAAAGGCAAAATTGCGGACGATTTTTTCTGGTTTTGCCTTGGTGACAATATTGCTTGGTTTGTCTTATAGTCCAGCTCTTTTGGCTCACAAAGAGAAAGAAAACTTAGTTATTGCTGGGAAATTGGGTCCAGAACCAGAAATTTTGGCCAATATGTATAAGTTGCTGATTGAAGAAAATACCAGTATGACTGCGACTGTTAAACCGAATTTTGGGAAAACGAGCTTTCTCTATGAAGCTCTGAAAAAAGGCGATATTGACATCTATCCTGAATTTACTGGTACGGTGACTGAAAGTTTGCTGCAACCATCACCCAAGGTGAGTCATGAGCCAGAGCAGGTTTATCAGGTGGCGCGTGATGGTATTGCCAAACAGGATCATCTAGCCTATCTCAAACCCATGTCTTATCAAAATACCTACGCTGTAGCTGTTCCGAAAAAGATTGCTCAAGAATATGGCTTGAAGACCATTTCGGACTTGAAAAAAGTGGAAGGGCAGCTGAAGGCCGGTTTTACTCTAGAGTTTAACGACCGTGAAGATGGAAATAAGGGCTTGCAATCAATGTATGGTCTTAATCTCAATGTAGCGACTATGGAGCCAGCCCTTCGCTATCAGGCTATTCAGTCGGGTGATATTCAAATCACGGATGCCTATTCGACTGATGCAGAATTGGCGCGTTATGATTTGCAGGTCTTGGAAGATGACAAGCAACTCTTCCCACCTTACCAAGGGGCTCCACTGATGAAAGAAGCTCTTCTCAAGAAACATCCAGAGTTGGAAACAGTTCTCAATAAATTGGCTGGTAAAATTACTGAAAGCCAGATGAGCCAGCTCAACTACAAAGTCGGTGTTGAAGGCAAGTCAGCAGAACAAGTAGCCAAGGAGTTTCTACAAGAACAAGGTCTGTTGAAGAAATAGCTTGAAAAGCTAAACTCAACTTGGTTAAACGACTATATAGAAGAACGCTCAGATAATTTTATCTGGGCTTTTTTGAGGTGAGAATTACTCAATGTCACTTAAAATGGAAAGAGAAAATTTTCAGGAATTTCTAAAATTTAACTGTAAACACACTTGACTATTCATAAAATAGGTGTATAATGTGTTGTGAACTACTTAACAAATAAGGATTTTCAGTTCATGTCGACTAAGGTTAAAAATTTTGTGTATAGACAGTTCATTATCTAATAGAGCGTTGCGTCCGAAAGTCTATCCAGACACGGCTCTTTAAAAACAAAAGGAGAAATGATGCATACTTATTTGCAAAAGAAAATTGAAAATATCAAAACAACTCTAGGTGAAATGTCAGGTGGTTACCGTCGTATGGTTACGGCTATGGCTGATTTAGGATTTTCAGGAACTATGAAGGCTATCTGGGATGACCTCTTTGCCCATCGTAGTTTTGCCCAGTGGCTGTATTTGCTGGTTTTAGGAAGTTTTCCTCTCTGGCTAGAATTGATTTATGAACACCGTATTGTTGACTGGATTGGGATGATTTGTAGTCTGACAGGGCTTATCTGTGTTTTCTTTGTATCGGAAGGTCGGGCAAGTAATTATCTTTTTGGCTTGATTAACTCTGTTATTTACCTTATTTTGGCCCTACAGAAAGGCTTTTATGGTGAGGTGTTGACGACAATTTACTTCACAGTCATGCAACCGATTGGACTTCTCGTTTGGATTTATCAAGCCCAGTTTAAGAAAGAAAAGCAGGAGTTTGTTGCACGTGAACTGGATGGCAAGGGCTGGACAAAGTATCTTTCCATTAGTGTTCTTTGGTGGTTGGCCTTTGGATTTATTTATCAGTCTATTGGTGCCAATCGTCCCTATCGTGATTCAATCACAGATGCGACCAATGGGGTGGGACAAATTCTCATGACAGCTGTTTACCGTGAACAATGGATATTCTGGGCAGCTACCAATGTCTTTTCAATCTATCTCTGGTGGGGAGAAAGCCTGCAAATTCAAGGGAAATATCTAATTTATCTCATTAACAGTCTAGTTGGTTGGTATCAGTGGAGTAAGGCTGCTAAGCAGAATACTGATTTACCTAACTAGGAAAAGATGTTTGAAAGTGCTGTTTTGAGATTTCGATTAAAACAGATAGAGTTGATAATCAAGGATTTTCATTGAGTATCAATTTTTAGGAATGAGAAGGTCTAGATAAAATTGCACAACTTCCTGGTCTGTAAAGTCTTGTCCGTTTTTGAGCCACCAGGTCAATGTCTCGATAAAGTTGGACACGACTAAGTGTTGGAGGTAAGAAATAGGCAGACTCGGATGAGCTTCTTTTAAATCATCAGCTAGCACGGAATAGACATGGTGTTCTAGTTCTTTATGGAGTTGACGGAGGAAGTAGTCATTTTTGGAAAATAGCAGACTGGTGATATGGTCTTGGTTTTTTTGAAAATGCAGAAAGAGGTGGGCGAGATAATCCTTGGTAGAAACGGATTGTTCTCTTTCAAAGATGTGATGAAAGAGGTAGCGGCAAAGCTCGTCCAGAAGTAGTTCCTTGCTCTCATAGTGACAGTAAAAGGTGGAACGTCCCACATCTGCGAGATCAATGATATCCTGAACTGTGGTGGCTTCGTAACCCTTATCGTTTAAAAGTTGTAGAAAAGCTTGATAGATGGCTTTTTTTGTTTTGCTGATACGGCGGTCAATGTTAGTCATATGGACACTTGAGGCAAATTGTTCAGAACTGAATAAAGCTGACATTTTGCTTCTATCCTTTCTTTGAGTTTTAGTGGATAATGATAATGAACAAGGTGTTCATAAATCTATTATAACAAAGGAATGAGAAAGATGAAGGCAAAATATACTGTTTGGGTAGCTTTTTTCTTAAATTTAAGCTATGCTATTGTTGAGTTTATCGCTGGAGGAATCTTTGGTTCGAGTGCGGTTCTTGCTGATTCTGTCCATGACTTGGGAGATGCTATAGCCATTGGCATATCGGCCTTTTTGGAAACAATCTCAAATCGAGAAGAAGATAGGCAGTACACCTTGGGTTACAAACGATTTAGTCTTTTAGGGGCCCTGATGACTGCTGTAATTCTTATCACAGGATCCATCCTAGTGATTTTGGAAAATACAACTAAACTTTTTAATCCACAGCCTGTTAATGATGAAGGCATCCTCTGGCTAGGAATCATTGCAGTAAGTATCAATCTGCTAGCTAGTTTAGTGGTTCGTAAAGGGAAAACAAAGAACGAGTCTATTCTTAGCCTGCATTTTCTGGAAGATACCCTTGGTTGGATAGCAGTCATCCTGATGGCCATTATTCTCCGATTTACAGATTGGTATATCTTAGATCCTCTCTTGTCGCTTGTCATTTCTATCTTCATTCTAACAAAAGCCATTCCTCGCTTTTGGAGTGCACTCAAGATTTTCTTGGATGCTGTGCCAGAAGGAGTAGAGACAGGGGATTTGGAGAAGGATTTGGAGGATCTAATCAATGTCAAAAGTGTCAATCAACTTAGCATTTGGTCCATGGATGGTCTAGAAAATAATGCAATTGTTCATCTGTGCTTAGAGGACTGGGAACAGATGATGGAAACAAAGAATCAAGTACGTCAGCTCTTAGAAGAAAGAGGAATTCAGAATATTACCATTGAAGTGGACGCCAGTCAAAGCAATCATGCGCAACATAAACGGAGGGTAACAGCCTTAGAGCAACCCCATGGGCATCAACACTAGAAAAGAGGTTGGGGGAAAACTCAATTTTAAGAGAAAATGAAGTAAATCTTCAAGCAAAAAACGCATAGTATCAAGGATTTTTAATGCCCGATACTATGCGCTTTTTACTTTTATAGACTTTTTGCCTAGCTGCTTTGATATTTGATTTGAAAGACGCTTTCTCTAAATTTTTTGACTAATGAAAGGGTATGCTAATAAGAGAACTGATAATGAAAAAAATTTTTTTCGTTTAGATGCAAAATATTTGACTTGGAGTCAATTTCAAGTTATATAATAAGATAAGTGAGTTATACTCTTCGAAAATCTCTTCAAACCACGTCAGCGTCGCCTTACCGTACTCAAGTACAGCCTGCGGCTAGCTTCCTAGTTT
>NZ_JUUO01000084.1 GCF_001074975.1 Streptococcus pseudopneumoniae
ACTCAGAAAAAAGTGCACGACAAATAGCCCTAAAACAGAGTCGTCTTAGAGTAAATTCCAGTTACTAGCGTTTAGTGTGAGACTTTTCGATGGTTATAAGATGTGTAGTTAGAGGGGAGAATTCCCTTTATTTCAATAAATCAGGTGATAAGTGTGTGTCTTCTGATTTGACAAATTGGCAATCCAGAAGAGCAGCGATGTCCTCGCCAAATGTGAAGGTGAAGATGTCATAAGCAGATTTTCCTTGAAACTCTTCTCGTTTCAAGGAATTGACATGGGAAATGGCTAGATTAATGTCTTTCTGAGTTAACTGGTCAAAGGAAGTACCCTTGGGAAGAATGGCTCGCAAAACCGTATGGTTCTTCTCAATCCGCCCTTTCTGGTCAGGACGGCTAGGGTCGCAGAAGTAGAGGTGAGACATCCCATCAATGTCTCGCTCAAGCTCCTCCACACAGGAGAACTCAGATCCGTTGTCCGTGAGAATGACAGGGAACAGCTGATGGAAGGCATACCCTC
>NZ_JUUO01000085.1 GCF_001074975.1 Streptococcus pseudopneumoniae
AGTGCTTTGAGCAACCTGCGGCTAGTTTCCTAGTTTGCTCTTTGATTTTCATTGAGTATAAAATCACTTTTGTAGCCAAGTCTACAGGAGTGATTTTCTTTTTTTATCCGATGATAAATGTGTTATAATAGGTAGCAAAAGAGGTGAAGAAATGAATCAAACAGTAGAATATATCAAAGAACTGACAGCCATTGCGTCGCCAACTGGCTTCACTCGTGAGATTTCGGACTATTTAGTCAAAACTTTAGAAGGTTTTGGTTACCAGCCGGTTCGCACAGCCAAGGGCGGTGTCAATGTGACCATTAAAGGTCAAAATGATGAAGAGCATCGCTATGTAACTGCCCATGTGGATACGCTTGGTGCCATTGTCCGTGCTGTCAAACCAGACGGCCGTCTTAAAATGGACCGTATCGGTGGATTCCCTTGGAACATGATTGAAGGAGAAAACTGTACTGTTCATGTAGCTAGTACAGGTCAAAAGATATCAGGAACCGTCCTCATCCACCAAACTTCTTGCCATGTCTACAAGGATGCAGGAACTGCAGAACGCACGCAGGACAATATGGAAGTGCGTTTGGACGCAAAAGTAACAAATGAAAAAGAAACTCGTGCTCTTGGAATTGAGGTCGGTGATTTTATCAGTTTTGATCCACGAACTGTCGTGACAGAGACAGGTTTTATCAAGTCGCGTCATTTGGATGACAAGGTCAGCGCAGCAATTTTGCTCAATCTCCTTCGTATTTATAAGGAAGAGAAGATTGAGTTGCCAGTAACAACCCATTTTGCTTTTTCAGTCTTTGAAGAAGTGGGACACGGTGCAAACTCTAACATTCCTGCTCAGGTAGTAGAATATCTGGCTGTTGATATGGGAGCTATGGGAGATGACCAGCAGACAGATGAGTACACAGTATCTATCTGTGTCAAGGATGCTTCTGGACCTTATCACTATGACTTCCGTCAACACTTGGTTGCTTTGGCGAGAAACCAAAATATTCCATTTAAGCTGGATATCTATCCTTTTTATGGTTCGGATGCTTCAGCAGCCATGTCTGCAGGTGCAGAGGTTAAACATGCCCTGCTTGGTGCGGGTATCGAGTCTAGTCATTCTTATGAACGCACTCATATTGACTCTGTAGTCGCAACAGAGCGTATGGTTGATGCTTATCTCAAGAGTGAGTTGGTGGACTAATATGTGCCTTATTTGTCAGAGAATTGAGCTCATCAAGAAGGAAGAAAATCCCTATTTTGTCAAAGAGTTGGAAACAGGCTATCTTGTGATTGGGGACCACCAGTATTTTGAAGGCTATAGTCTCTTTCTAGCCAAGGAACATGTCACCGAATTGCATCATTTAGAAAAGGAAACGAGGCTCCGTTTTCTAGAGGAAATGAGTGTGGTCCAAGAGACAGTTGCTAAGGCTTTTGCTGCTGAGAAAATGAATATCGAGCTTCTAGGCAATGGCGATGCCCACCTTCATTGGCACATTTTCCCTAGACGAACAGGTGACATGAATGGTCACGGTCTCAAGGGACGTGGCCCAGTTTGGTGGGTTCCATGGGAAGAAATGATTGCTGAAGAATATCAGGTTAAGGGAAGCAAATTAGAAAACTTGATTGCCACCTTATCTAAAATTTTGGACCAGATGATAGAGATGAAAGGATAAACAATGAAAAAAAGATACCTTGTCTTGACAGCCTTGCTAGCCTTGACATTAGCAGCTTGTTCACAAGAAAAAGCCAAAAATGAAGATGGAGCAACAAAGACAGAACAAACAGCTAAAGCTGATGGAACAGTCGGAAATAAGTCTCAAGGAACTGCCCAGAAAAAAGCAGAAGTGGTCAATAAAGGGGACTACTACAGTATCCAGGGGAAATACGATGAAATCATCGTAGCAAATAAACACTATCCTTTGTCAAAAGACTATAATCCAGGGGAAAATCCAACAGCCAAGGCTGAGTTGATCAAACTGATTAAAGCTATGCAAGAGGCAGGTTTCCCAATCAGCGACCATTACAGTGGTTTTAGAAGTTATGAAACTCAGACCAAGCTTTATCAAGATTATGTTAACCAAGATGGGAAGGCGGCTGCCGACCGTTACTCTGCCCGTCCTGGCTATAGCGAGCACCAAACAGGCTTGGCCTTTGATGTGATTGGGACAAATGGTGATTTGGTGACAGAAGAGAAGGCGGCACAATGGCTCTTGGACCATGCTGCTGATTATGGCTTTGTTGTCCGTTATCTCAAAGGTAAGGAAAAGGAAACAGGCTATATGGCTGAGGAATGGCACCTTCGTTATGTCGGAAAAGAAGCAAAAGAAATTGCAGCGAGTGGTCTTAGTCTGGAAGAATACTATGGATTTGAAGGCGGAGATTACGTAGATTAAAAAATAAACTTTTCTCTTGCAATTCTAGATAAATAGTGTATAATAGATGAGTATGTGTAGAGCATACTTGTGGGAGGTAAAAATCTCTAATTACCGCCAAAACCACAAAGGAGGATTTAAAAATGGCTAAAAAAGTCGAAAAACTTGTAAAATTGCAAATCCCTGCTGGTAAAGCTACACCAGCTCCACCGGTTGGACCTGCTCTTGGTCAAGCTGGTATCAACATCATGGGATTCACAAAAGAGTTCAACGCTCGTACAGCTGACCAAGCTGGTATGATCATTCCAGTTGTTATCTCAGTTTACGAAGATAAATCATTTACTTTCATCACTAAAACACCACCAGCTGCTGTTCTTTTGAAAAAAGCTGCAGGTGTTGAAAAAGGATCAGGTACACCTAACAAAACTAAAGTTGCTACAGTTACTCGTGCGCAAGTACAAGAAATTGCAGAAACTAAGATGCCAGATTTGAACGCAGCAAACGTAGAGTCTGCAATGCGTATGATCGAAGGTACTGCTCGTTCTATGGGATTCACTGTTGTTGACTAATCAATAACACAGTAGAAAATCTCACAGCAGTCTATTATTTGCTTTTCATACTAGGCAAGTGACTGATACTTGTACTTGGGTACAGCGAGGGAACTTAAGGCCGTAGGAAAAGAAAAATAATAGACTGAAAACCCGCAAGACTTCATCATTTCGAGGAGTGACGTGGGAGATGAAAATCGATTGAACCACTTACAAGGAGAATAGAAAATGGCTAAAAAAAGCAAACAACTTCGTGCTGCTCTTGAGAAAATCGACAGCACAAAAGCATACAGCGTAGAAGAAGCTGTAGCACTTGCAAAAGAAACTAACTTTGCAAAATTTGACGCAACTGTAGAAGTTGCTTACAACTTGAACATCGACGTTAAAAAAGCTGACCAACAAATCCGTGGAGCAATGGTATTGCCAAACGGTACTGGTAAAACTTCACGCGTTCTTGTTTTCGCACGTGGTGCAAAAGCTGAAGAAGCAAAAGCTGCTGGTGCAGACTTTGTTGGTGAAGATGACCTTGTTGCTAAAATCAACGACGGTTGGTTGGACTTCGACGTAGTTATCGCTACACCTGACATGATGGCTCTTGTTGGGCGTCTTGGACGTGTCCTTGGGCCACGTAACTTGATGCCAAACCCTAAAACTGGTACTGTAACTATGGATGTTGCTAAAGCAGTTGAAGAGTCTAAAGGTGGTAAAATCACTTACCGTGCTGACCGTGCAGGTAACGTTCAAGCAATCATCGGTAAAGTATCATTTGAAGCTGAAAAATTGGTTGAAAACTTCAAAGCTTTTAACGAAACAATCCAAAAAGCAAAACCAGCTACAGCTAAAGGAACTTACGTAACAAACTTGACTATCACAACTACTCAAGGTGTTGGTATCAAAGTTGACGTAAACTCACTTTAATCAGTAGTTTATATCATAGAACGAGTACGAAAGTGCTCGTTTTTGTTATGGCTTCAAGCCAGTTTTTCTCGTAGAGAAAAACAAGAAAACCACCAGCTATGCTGGTGG
>NZ_JUUO01000086.1 GCF_001074975.1 Streptococcus pseudopneumoniae
GAAAATCAAAGAGCAAACTAGAAAGCTAGCCGCAGGTTGCTCAAAACACTGTTTTGAGGTTGTAGATAGAACTGACGAAGTCAGTAACATCTATACGGCAAGGCGAAGCTGACGTGGTTTGAAGAGATTTTCGAAGAGTATAAGGAGATAAAATGAATAATAATTTATTAGTACTACAATCAGACTTTGGTCTGGTAGATGGTGCGGTATCGGCTATGATTGGAGTGGCTTTAGAAGAGTCTCCAACCTTAAAAATCCATCATTTGACGCATGATATCACGCCTTATAATATTTTTGAGGGGAGCTATCGTCTCTTTCAGACGGTAGATTACTGGCCTGAGGGAACGACGTTTGTATCGGTTGTCGATCCAGGTGTCGGATCAAAACGTAAGAGTGTGGTTGCCAAGACTGCAAAAAATCAATACATTGTCACGCCAGACAATGGGACGCTTTCCTTTATCAAGAAACACGTTGGTATTGTAGCCATTCGTGAAATTTCTGAAGTGGCCAATAGACGTCAAAACACAGAGCATTCTTATACCTTCCACGGTCGTGATGTGTATGCCTATACTGGCGCTAAACTAGCTAGTGGTCACATTACTTTTGAAGAAGTGGGCCCAGAGCTAAGTGTGGATCAGATTGTGGAGCTTCCAGTCGTAGAGACTATCATAGAAGATCATCTGGTGAAGGGAGCCATTGATATTCTGGATGTGCGTTTCGGTTCGCTTTGGACCTCTATCACACGGGAAGAATTTTACAAGCTGGAACCAGCATTCGGTGACCGTTTTGAGGTGACTATCTATCACGCTGATATGCTGGTTTATCAAAATCAGGTTGTCTATGGCAAATCATTTGCAGATGTGAGAATTGGGCAGCCCATCCTTTACATTAACTCTCTCTATCGTTTAGGTCTGGCTATCAACCAAGGTTCCTTTGCCAAGGCCTATAATGTGGGTGTCGGTTCATCTTGGACCATTGAAATAAAGAAAATAGAATCATAAAATAGGAGAATATAGATGAAAAATCAATCAATTAAACAAGTTGTTGCTATCGGTGTTGGAGCTGCGCTCTTTGTTGTTATCGGGATGATCAGCATTCCGACACCCGTTCCAAATACAAGCATCCAGCTTCAGTATGCGGTACAGAGCCTCTTGTCTATCATTTTTGGCCCTCTAGTTGGTCTACTTGTCGGTTTAATTGGGCATGCGGTGAAGGACTCTCTTGCTGGCTACGGTCTTTGGTGGACTTGGATTATTGCTAGTGGACTCTTTGGTCTAGCTGTCGGACTCTTTAGAAAATACATTCGAGTAACACAGGGTGTTTTTGAGTTGAAGGATATTGTCTTCTTTAACCTCATTCAGATTGTTGCAAATGCTCTTGTTTGGGGTGTCTTGGCACCACTTGGAGATGTCGTGATCTACCAAGAAGCGGCAGAAAAAGTATTTGCCCAAGGGATTGTTGCAGGTATTGCTAACGCTGTGACTATTGCTATTGCGGGGACTCTTCTTTTGATAGCTTATTCACGTACACAGACTCGTTCAGGAAGTTTGAAAAAGGACTAACATAAAGGAAAAGGCTGGACAACCAGTCTTTTTTGATGTTTATAGATTAGTTAGGCAAGTAAGCTAGTGTTGGAATCTTGTTGGCGCTAAGATTTTAAGAGAAGAGACTTCAAGAAGGCCTTGTTTTATGATAAAATAGAAGCCTAAGAAGCGAATGAAGAGAGTAAGATGAAAGAAGCTATAATTGAGTGGAAGGATTTCTCTTTCCAGTATGAAACGCAACAAGAACCGACCTTGCAAGGGGTGGACTTAACCATTTACAAAGGAGAGAAAGTCTTAATTGTTGGGCCATCTGGGTCAGGTAAGTCTACCTTGGGTCAGTGTTTGAATGGGATTATTCCTAATATTTATAAGGGTCAGACATCTGGAGAATTTTTAATCAAGGGGCAAGCTGCCTTTGATATGAGCATCTATGATAAATCTCATCTGGTCAGCACAGTTTTGCAGGATACAGATGGGCAGTTTATCGGTTTATCCGTGGCAGAGGATTTGGCTTTTGCACTGGAAAATGATGTGACAGATCTAGAAGAGATGAAAAGTCGCGTTCATAAATGGGCTGAAAAGCTGGACCTTCTCCCTTTACTTAATCAGCGTCCTCAGGATTTGTCAGGTGGACAAAAGCAGCGAGTCAGTCTGGCTGGTGTTTTGATTGATGAGAGTCCGATTCTCTTGTTTGATGAGCCACTTGCCAATCTGGATCCCAAGTCAGGTCAGGATATTATCGAATTGATTGACCAGATTCATAAGGAGGAGGGAACGACGACCCTTATTATCGAGCACCGTTTGGAGGATGTTTTGCATCGACCTGTGGATCGGATTGTCTTGATAAACGATGGTCGTATCCTATTTAATGGGAGTCCTGACCAGTTACTGGCGACTGATTTATTGACACAAAATGGAATTCGAGAACCCCTTTATCTAACTACTCTCCGTCAATTGGGTGTGGATTTAGTCAAGGAAGAACAATTAGCAAATCTGGATAACTTGTCTATCTCAAAAGGCCAGGTTCAGTTGCAGACTGAACTTGCAAAAGAGAGATCGGAATTGAAGTCACTCTTTAGACTAGAGGATGTTTCTTTTTCTTATGATGATAGACCGATTTTAAAATCCATTCATTTAGATATTAAAAAGGGTGAGAAAATTGCCATTGTCGGAAAAAATGGAGCAGGGAAATCAACTCTAGCCAAGGCCTTGAGTAGCTTTATCCAGACTGAAGGACGTTATCTTTGGGAAGGTCAGGGTATCAAAGGAGATTCTGTTGCAGAGCGGGCAGAACGAGTAGGCTATGTGCTGCAAAATCCCAATCAAATGATTTCAACCAATATGATTTTTGATGAGGTGGCTCTAGGACTTCGTTTGCGAGGTGTGGACGAGCAGGAAATTGAAACGAGAGTCTATGAAACCTTGAAAATCTGTGGTCTCTATGAATTCCGTAATTGGCCCATTTCTGCCCTGTCATTTGGTCAGAAAAAACGTGTGACTATTGCATCGATTTTGGTCTTGGGAGCTGAAATTATCCTCTTAGATGAACCGACAGCAGGTCAAGACCAGAAGAACTATACTGAGATTATGGACTTTCTTGAAGAATTGCATCAAAAAGGGCATACCATTGTCATGATTACCCATGATATGCAATTGATGCTGGATTATTCAGACCGAGCCCTTGTCATGGTGGATGGAGAATTGATTGCCGATACTGATCCAGCCAGTCTATTGAGTAATCCCGAGATGTTAGTAAAAGCCAATCTAAAAGAAACCTCTATCTTTAACTTAGCTAAGAAACTCGACGTGGATCCACTTGCTTTAACGGCATTTTACAAGGAAAGGAGAGAAGGATGCAAGCTAAATTAATCGGTTACCAGCATAGAGATACTGTGATTCATCGCTTGTCAGGAGCTGGTAAACTCCTCTTTTTCATCCTCGTGTCATTGGCGGCTATGATTAGCTATGATACCAGACTGCTTGTTCTGATTGCCATTTTTTCGGTCTTTCTTCTCTATCTGTCAGAAATACGCTTTAAAGATGTTTCCTTTGTAGCCGTTTTTGCGACGGTATTTGCCGTTTTAAACGTCTTGATGGTCTATCTCTTTTCTCCTGAATATGGGGTTGGACTTTACGGAGAGAGAAGTGTGATTTGGCAGGGAATCGGTGCCTACACTCTGACCAGCCAAGAACTCTTTTATCTGCTGAATTTGGCCATTAAGTACCTTTGCACCATTCCTCTGGCTATTATCTTTTTGATGACAACTCATCCTAGTCAGTTTGCTTCTAGTTTAAATCAAATTGGTGTGCCTTACAAGATTGCCTATTCAGTCAGCCTGACCTTGCGCTATATTCCAGATTTGCAGGAAGAATTCTTTACCATCAAGATGTCTCAGGAGGCGCGTGGGATGGAATTATCCAAGAAAGCTTCTCTTATGCAACGAATCAAAGGCAATCTACGTATTATTACGCCCTTGATTTTTAGCTCGCTAGAACGCATTGATATCATCGCAACCGCCATGGAACTTCGACGCTTTGGGAAAGAGAAAAAACGCACATGGTATAGTTATCAGGCCTTGAAAAAAGGAGATTATCTTACCTTGCTCTTGGCAGCTGTGTTTTTAGTAGCTAGTTTACTACTTATCTTGCAGAATCAGGGACGATTTTACAACCCTTGGAAATAGCCTGAAAAAATTGAAAAAATCAAGTCGTTTCTATTGACAATGATTCTGAAAGTGTTATACTAAGAAAGTAGTTTCGCTGATTTACTTCAAACCTGTTGTGAGGTAAGTTAACGATGCCTTAACCACGCTGTTTGCTGAGCTTGACTCCGGGCAGTGTGGCTATTTTTTTGCAATGGTGAAAGGAAGCAAGTCATGACAAATCACATTGTATTATTTGAACCTCAGATTCCACAAAATACAGGCAATATTGCGCGTACTTGTGCTGCGACCAATTCTCCCCTCCACATCATCAAGCCGATGGGTTTTCCTATCGATGACCGTAAGATGAAGCGAGCTGGATTGGATTATTGGGATAAGCTAGAGATTTATTTCTATGAGAGTTTAGAAGATTTCATGTCTCAGATGAAGGGCAAACTCTATTTAATTTCGAAATTTGCTGAAAAAGTGTATTCTGACGTAGATTTATCGACTGACGAAGACCATTATTTTCTCTTTGGACGTGAAGACAAGGGCTTGCCTGAGGACTTTATGCGAGAACATCCTGAGAAGGCTCTTCGTATTCCCATGAATGATGAACATGTCCGCAGTCTAAATGTGTCTAATACCGTCTGCATGATTGTCTATGAGGCTCTTCGCCAGCAGAATTTTTCAGGTCTTGAACTCGTTCATACCTATGAAGTGGATAAATTGAAATAAAAAATGAAAATGAACAAAATGCTTGCGCTTGCAAGCGTTTTTTGTTATGATAAAAGAGTCTTCAGGGCAGGGTGTGATTCCCGACCGGCGGTGACTTTAACTAGGAAATGATCTTTTCCTTTTATACTTTGTTGACAAGCTTTGCCTAACCAGAAGTTATGCCTACAGCTTGTCGCCTAGTCTAAAAGAAAAATCTCTATTTCCTTCTCTTTAAAGAAGTCCGCGAGCGCAAGCTGATGTGGTGAGATTCCACAACCGACAGTATAGTCTGGATGGGAGAAGACGAAAGAATAGCTTTGTCTGTTCCGATAGATTTATAGCTAAACTGTAACCGCTCGCTTTGATAGAGTGAGAGGGAACTTTTGGGATATAAAAAGTGAGAATAGATAGAGGAATCCTTTCTAACTTCTTCTGATTTTATAGAAAATTGGAGGAACCTGTTATGACAAACACACGTCGACTTTCGACCATTGCGATTCTATCAGCCATCTCATTTGTGCTGATGTACTTTGACTTTCCGCTCTTACCAGCGGCGTCCTTCCTCAAGATTGAATTTAGTATCTTGCCAGTCCTTGTGGGTTTGGTGGTCATGGATTTGCCTGCTGCTCTAGGAATTCTCTTGCTTCGCTCACTCTTGAAACTGCTTCTTAATAGCCAGGGAGTGAATACTTACATTGGTTTGCCAATGAATATCGTAGCTTTGGGAGTTTTTGTCATCGTATTTGCTTTGATTTGGAAAAAGGAACGGACAACTCTTCGTTTCCTACTAGGCTCTCTAGCTGGGACTATTGGTTTAACCGTGGCTATGTTGGTTCTCAACTATGTTTACGCTGTTCCTTTGTACGCTAAGTTTGCTAACTTTGATATTGGAAAAATTTTGGGACTTTCCAACTACCTAATGACCATGGTATTACCTTTTAACTTGATTGAGGGTGTAATCTTTTCCATTTCATTCTGGTTGTTGTACGTTCTCTTGAAACCAACCTTAAAACATTATGAAAGATAAACAAACATTTTTAATGAAGGGCAGTTTTGCCCTTTTACTTTTCGTTATTCTTGGCTATATGGTCAAATTTTATCCTGAAATGTTGGTCAATTTTGACCAACCCATTCAGTCTGCCATTCGAGGAGACTTACCAGATTATTTGACAGTTCTGTTCCGATCCATCACACGCCTGATTGATATCCCAGTGGTTATCACTTGGGTTGTCATTACAGCTTTTGTCTTTTATCGTAAGCGATGGAAGATAGAAGGCCTACTTATGTTGGGGAATTTGGCTTTGGCAGGTCTTTTAATTGTGACCTTTAAAAATGTATACCAGCGCCCACGACCAGCTATCTTACACTTGGTTGAGGAGAAGGGATTTTCCTTTCCAAGCGGCCATTCTCTGGCTGTAACCTTGATGGTCGGATCTCTGATTGTCATTCTCAGTCAACGGATTAAAAATCCAGTCTGGAGAAAAATTGTGCAAATTATTCTTGGGCTCTACCTAGTCAGTGTGCTGGTCTCAAGGGTCTATCTGGGAGTTCACTATCCATCAGATGTCCTTGCCAGTCTCTGTGTAGGCTTGGGAGTCCTGTTTATCGAGTTTCCCTTCTATGACAAACTCCGCTTCCAATGGCGATTTAAAGGCAAGCAGAAGTGATGAAAAAGATAAAAAATTATACAAATACAAAGATAAGGATATAAAATATATATTTTAAACGTGTTTTTGAAACTTGATGTACTTTAATAAATAAAGCAAGGAGGAATAAAGTGTGGACATGTTACTAGCGACACGCTTAAAAAACAAGAGAAAGGAATTAAAATTATCTCAAAAGGAATTGGCTAAGGGGATTTGTGAGCAAGGACAGATTAGCCGTATGGAGCAAGGTAAATACTCACCCGGGTCAGAATTACTCTTTCAGCTATCTAAGCGATTGAAGGTGAGCATGAATTATTTCTTTGAAGAGACTGAGGTTTCTAGCTTAGAAAATATTGATAAGTTTAAAGAACTATCTAAGAAGTTTTTGGATGAGAGGGAATATGAATCTCTCCATTACATCTATGAACTAGAAAAATCTAAACGTGCTCGTTTATCTGCTAAAGATCAGATTTATTTAGACTGGATTGATACATTAGTTCAATTCCATTATCTGAATCATCAAACAGAGGCAGTTGCGAAATTGGAAAAGATACTGTTGTCTCTGAAAAAATCTGATTTTTACTATCTACAGCTGGGAAATACCTTGGCTAATTTTTATTTTGATATGGGGCAGGAAGACACATATCAGGAGCTCTATCAACTTTTAAAAGAGAATATCCAGTCATTATCTGTTCATCATTTGGAACAATTAGAATTGATGATTAAATTCCGATATAACTATTGTAGATATTTGTGGTTGAATGAACGAACATCTGAAGCTATAGAAGAGATTACAGAAACAATAGCTATTTGTAAAAGATATAATAGTAGTTATCGATTAGCAGATTTGTATTGTTTATTGGGAAATATAAGTGTGGGATTTGCTGAAAAGTATAGGATACTAGGTTTTTATCAAGTATCTTATCAGCTTTACAAGCACGAAGAGAACCAGAGAATGATGATGGAAATTGAGAAGGAAATAAAATTATTGGAAAGTGAAGATTAAGAAAAAGATTTGTATTTTTAGATAACTTAAATTCATATTTCAAAAAAAATAAGAAATCTACATAAAAGTTATTGACAAACTAAAATTGATGTGTTAGAATATCGCCAATAGTTAAGGAGGTTTAGAAGATGAAAAGATTTCAAGTTGTCAAGCTATGTATATTAATTGCTTTATTGCTTCTATTTCTATTTAATGTGTTAAGTGGCTCTTTATCTGTAACAACTAGAGGAGTTGATCCAGGACCAGCATATGGAATTTCACTTTAAAGATATCCAACATATCGCTTCATAAACAGAATTGAGTTTTACTTTCAAAAATAAATCAGATTCTGATGGAGGATTTAGTCCTTAAGTGTTGTATTAGTGTATTGAGACTTCATTTATCTGGATGTTGAAGTTTTGCTTGTGAGATTTATCTAAAAAACTCTTTAACTATATTTATAAAGGCTTTATAGAATTTTCCTTTCCGGAAAAAGAATTCTAAATAAAATTAGGAGAATTACCATGGAAACATTGTCAAATCTTGAGATGTTACCAGTTGCACCTCTTCCTACGCAAGTTGAAAGATTATGCGACTTTACATGCTCGGTTACAGTCGGTTAGTCTTAAATGCTTTTAGAACCTCTTCTTATTGAAATGTTGATGTCTGCATATAAAATATTTCATAATTCTTTATAGTTTGACAGTTCATTTTTAAGAAGTTCAAGTTTAATAGGCGCTTTCATGTATTTAATCAATTGTAGATTATTTACGAAAGTTTAAGATAGTTTAATTATATAGGAGAGGTGGGTTAGTCTACTTCTCTTTCTTTATATACGAGGAGTAATTAATGGATGTTCTTGAGAATTCAATACAACAATTTGATTCTAAAGTTAAGTATGTTTCTTCTGACTGGGTTTATTTTGGCTATAATAAGAATTTATCAGATTCGGGATGGAAAATTCACATAAGTTCACAAATGAAAGATGCGGTTAGTATCTTTACACTAGTAGCATCTTTTTTACGCGAAATTGAATGTTCATTTAAAGTTGTTAAGGATATTGAAAGTTTAAAAAAGATTAACTCTCCACGAGAAACGTCACCTATAGCCAATAAATTTATGACAATTTATCCTGCAAATGATAAGCAAGCTCGTGAAATAATATTAGCGTTACGTGAGAAACTTGCTATATATTTTTCTCCAAGAATATTGTCTGATTTTCAATGTGGAAAACATTCACCGCTGCACTATAGATTTGGTTCATTTAAAAAAATACAAGAATATGACGAAAAAAATCACAAAATTATTTATTTGTTGAAAAACGAGGAGGGGAATTGGGTAGAAGATGTTCGTAAAAATTTTCCTGTGATACCTGATTGGAAGGAGGATCTTTTTACTCCAGAAGAGAAACAGGAGTTATTTGGAGAGATAGGGAGAATACCTGAGAATCATTTAATAAATAACTATAAATTTGAAATAATATTAAAAAAATCTAACAGAGGGAATGTATATAGAGCTAAAAAGAAAGATACTGGGGAAAAAGTTATTGTGAAACAAGTGCGTCCTTTTGTCAGCAACGATGTTGAGGGGAAGCATTTTGCTATCGCTGAGATAAAAAATGAAGCTAATATGTTGAAGATATTAGATTCTCAGCTTTATACGGCAAACTTTATAGATGAGTTTGAAGTTGATGGAGACTATTTTGTTGTTCAAAGTTTTATTGAAGGATATAGTTATTTTGATTTAATTGGGGAAGAAAGGTTTTCTTATAGAACAAAATTAAAATTAATAGATAATTTAATATCAATTGTTAATTCTATTCATAGTTTAGGATATAAGATTGTAGACTTATCGCCTACAAATTTTATTTATAGAGAAGATGGTTCTATATTTTTAATAGATTTAGAGAATGTATCTCTGATAAAAGATGTACGACGATATGTAAAAACCCCTTTTATGGTAAATCCAGATAATGACCTATCTGAGAGTTCGATTAATCAAGATTATTTTGCTGTAGCCATGACTAGTTTTGCTATTTTGGTTGGTAGAACATTAGCTTTTTCGCCGGGAGACAATCTGTACGATATTAGTTGTATTGATAAAATAAAACAAGCGTTACGAATCGCTAAAAATATGGAATATATATCAGAGAGTGTGTATTACTGGTTGATTTATCTGTTGAATTTAAGTGAAGCGAAAGAATCTACTAATATAATAAAGAAAATTAATGAAATTGAAATTTTGAATATTGATATGTCAGAGGTGGATTTTAATGTTAGTTGTTATGATTTTAAAAAGGAATCTGAGAAAATAGCACATTTTATTTTATCACAAAATATTGATAGCACAGGTCGTCTTTTACCTTCAAATGAATTTGGAGAATTTGTTAACCCGATATCTTTTCAGCACGGACTGTCTGGTTATATAATATTTGTTACTCAATGTTTATCGTCTTCTGAACTGAAGTTAGTTAAGCAATGGGTTCAAAAGATAGAAATAACAAGAGATAGCAAGAGTTATCTGTATCAAAATTCATTGTATTTTGGTGCGTCAGGATTTTTATGGGCTTTAATATTATTGTTTGAAAGAACAGGTGATATTTTTTATAAAAATAAAGCTACTACTCTAGTAAGTGAAATATTGTTAGGTTATAATGATATTAGCGAACAGGATTTTGTTTTAGGAAAAGCAGGTGTTTTGCTATCTCTTATGAGGTATTATGAGTTGGAAGGAACCGCCTATCTTGAAGAATTTATCCATACTGCAATTTCTGAACTTCAAGAGGAAATCGGTCAGGATTTTTCACAATATAATTCCTTGTTTGATTATAGTTTTGCTCATGGAAAAGCAGGAATAGCATATGTTTTGAATGAATATAAAATTTTATTTGATAGTAAGAAATTTGATTCTATAATAAGTATTTTTACAGAAGAAATTGCAAAAATATTATCACAAGAAATTTTGAAAAATAAAAATAGTTATAATAATTTAGAGCTATCTTGGTGTGATGGACTATCAGGGTTGATTCTATATCTTTGTTTGGTCGAACCTCTAAAATACTCTAAGTTAATTTCGGAGGCTAGAGTGGTGATTCTTAACCACCACCTGAGTATGGAAACATGTTATTGCCATGGCATTGCTAGTCTGTTACAAACTTATGCGTATGTATTTGGAGATAAAGATAAGAATGATATAGTTCAGTTGCTTCTTACTAAGTCTTTTAGAAAGTATGATGAACTTCTTGTTTTTCAAAGTGAGAATCGAAATTACGATTATTTTGATTTTGGTATTGGAACTTTGGGAATATATTGGGCACTGTTAGAATTTCAATTTCCTTTTGAACTGAAGAAGGAGGCGATTCAATGAATACTTTTTTGACTAATAAAAGTTATCGAATGTTGCTGATTAATCAATGGGTTTCGTCATTTGGTGATACGCTGTTTTATATTTCCTTTATTTCGTATGTATCGGGATATAAATTTGCTTCATTAGCTGTTCTTTGTATAACAGTTTCGGAGACTTTGCCACAGATTTCTCAGTTGTTCACAGGTGTTATTGCCGATTTTCAAAAAAATCGTGTCGCAAAATATATTGCTATATTGGCAAGTAAGTTTCTGCTTTATACTCTATTGACACTGTTTGTAGCGGATAAGAACTTCTCTATGGGGATGGTTCTCCTTATTTGCGGAATCAATCTTTTATCAGATACCATGAGTTATTTTGCGGGTGCTATGATTTCTCCTTTGTATGTGAGGATTATCGGAGATGATATGACAGATGCTATGGGGTTTAGACAGGCAACTGCTGGTGTAGTTAATATTCTCAGCAACCTTATAGGTGGAGTTTTGATTGGGGTTATCAGTCTTCAGATGTTTGTGGGTTTGAATGCTTTGACCTTTCTTTTTGCACTGTTGGGTGTGGTGCTTATTCGTACTTCTTTGAGAGATATTGAGGGACAGATGGAGGTTGGTAAAAGATTAACCGCAAAATCTTTTGGAGAGCATTTCCTCCATTCAATGAAGATATTGTCAAGTTTTCCAGCAATCATCAAATTAATATTCATTGCAGCTATGAACCAAGTGATTTTAAGTATTATTACCCCTTTAACGACCTTGATGTTGATCCATCATCCATTTATCTTCCTTGACACTGGGCAATCCATTGCAGTCTTGTCCGTGGTTATTTTTTCAGGAACGATTGTGGGAAGTTTTCTGAGCGGAAGTATCTTAAAAAATATTCCCATAAAAATGATTGCTTACTTTGAAGAAATTATGCATCTCTGTATTCTCTTTTCTTGGTTGACCAATCAGTTCCTCCTTTTATTGGCAGTTGTCTTCTTATGCGCAGTTGCTGTAGGAATGATGGGACCTCGGATTTTCAACCTTGTATTTTCGATGGTTCCAGAGGAAGTTATGGGAACCATACAGTCAGTGCTTGGAGTGGTTAATGTTGTTGTACCAGGAATTCTTAGTATGCTCATCGTTGCATTAGCGAGTGCTACAAACCTAAAAACCACAGTGATTCCACTTTTTATTTTTGTGTTGACTGCCTTAGCGATTGTGAGAGCAATGAAAATAGAGTAATAGTAGTATGAACTATTGTCTCTTTTGTGGATGGGAGTCCTGTTTATCGAATTTCCCTTCTATGACAAACTCCGCTTCCAATGGCGATTTAAAGGTAAGCAGAAGTGAGTATCGAATTCCTTTGAGGAGAAAGAAATGAAAGTCAATATAGCAGATCTTCATCCGACTCAACTATACTTATCAGAAAAGAAGTTGCAAGATATTCAGATGCTTTATCAGTCGGTAGAACTAAACAATGTTAATCCAATTAGTATTCTTGCATTTGGAAATTGCTTGTTGATTACAGATGGGCATCACAGGGCTTATCAGGCTTTATTGGCAGGTCAAGCTACGATTTATGCTGAGTGGGATAGAGATGGTGGTGATGAACTATATCACCTCTATGCGCAGGCTTGTGAGGAAAGAAAGATTCACTCTGTTCTGGATTTAAAAAATCATATCTTAGCTCAAGATGAGTATGAAGCAAAATGGTATAACTGGTGTGATGGATTTAATCAAGCAGTAGCTCTTTTATTGAAAAGGAAAGCTGATGAAACAGATTTTACAAATAGATAATTCACTACGTCTCGTTCCTTATTGTAAGGTCAATCATTGTGAGAAAGCTTTTACTTGGTATCAGGATGTGAACTTGGTTTACCTCGTAGATGGGGTGAAGCTTCCTTACAGTCAAGAAACTTTGGAAGCCATGTATTCCTATTTGGATCAGCATGGTGAGCTTTTTTGGATTGAAGTCAAGGAGAAGGGAGAATGGTTTCCAATTGGGGATGTTACACTATCTCAGGATAATCTTCCCATTGTGATTGGGAATCCCGCTTACCAACATCGAGGACTTGGAAAAAAGATTCTAAGTGCTTTGATTGAATTGGCTCGAGTAAAAGGATGGAAAGAATTGAGAGTCAAGGAAATCTACACCTACAATCATGCTTCTAGGAGGTGTTTCAAGTCGCTTGGATTTGTGGGAAATGGAGCAACAGAAAAAGGAATGAGTTTTATACTGAAATTAGTCTAATCTAACTTGTTTTTTAACTCAAAATCTGATAAACTAAGTAGTAATTGAATAGAAATCCGCAAGACTAGTAACTCAAGGGAAGTATATCAGGGAGGGGAGCCGTGACTGAAAGCTCTCTATATGAAAGCTGGGTGAATTCACTTGCCTATGGATTCAGAAATAAAGGTCTGACTTGTCAGATAAAAACGGATGGTACCGCGTGTCAACGCTCCGAGTGGAGTTTTTGGCATGTGGTTTTCTTTTTATCTACGAGAGACTGATGGAGGAATTATGTCAACTATTGAAGAACAATTAAAAGCGCTTCGCGAAGAAACGCTGGCTAGCTTGAAGCAGATTACTGCTGAAAATGAAAAAGAGATGCAAGATTTGCGTGTTTCTGTCCTTGGTAAAAAGGGTTCGCTCACTGAAATCCTCAAAGGGATGAAAGATGTTTCTGCTGAGATGCGTCCAATCATTGGGAAACACGTCAATGAAGCTCGTGATGTCTTGACAGCTGCTTTTGAAGAAACAGCTAAGCTCTTGGAAGAAAAGAAAGTCGCGGCTCAACTGGCTAGTGAGAGCATCGATGTGACGCTTCCAGGTCGTCCAGTTGCGACGGGTCACCGTCATGTCCTCACACAAACCAGTGAAGAAATCGAAGATATTTTCATTGGGATGGGTTACCAAGTCGTGGATGGATTTGAAGTTGAAAAAGACTACTACAACTTTGAGCGTATGAATCTTCCAAAAGACCATCCAGCTCGCGATATGCAGGACACTTTCTATATCACAGAAGAAATCTTGCTCCGCACACACACGTCTCCAGTTCAAGCGCGTGCCATGGATGCCCATGATTTTTCAAAAGGTCCTTTGAAGATGATCTCACCAGGGCGTGTGTTTCGTCGTGACACAGACGATGCGACCCACAGTCACCAATTCCACCAAATTGAAGGCTTGGTTGTTGGGAAAAATATCTCTATGGCGGACCTTCAAGGAACGCTTCAGTTGATTGTGCAAAAAATGTTTGGGGAAGAGCGTCAGATCCGTCTGCGTCCATCCTATTTCCCATTCACAGAGCCATCTGTTGAGGTGGATGTTTCCTGCTTCAAGTGTGGTGGAGAAGGCTGTAACGTATGTAAGAAAACAGGTTGGATTGAGATTATGGGTGCCGGTATGGTTCACCCACGTGTCCTTGAGATGAGTGGAATCGATGCGACTGTTTACTCTGGATTTGCCTTTGGTCTTGGACAAGAGCGTGTAGCTATGCTCCGCTACGGGATTAACGATATCCGTGGATTCTACCAAGGAGATGTCCGCTTCTCAGAACAGTTTAAATAATGATTAGAAAAGCAGAAATGGCAGATGTTGAGGTGTTGGCTAAAATAGCCAAACAAACCTTTCGTGAAACATTTGCGCATGATAATACGGAAGAGCAGTTACAGGAATACTTTGAAGAGGCTTATAGTCTGAGAGTTTTGTCTACTGAGTTGGAAAATCCAGAATCCGAAACCTATTTCATTATGCATGAAGAGGAGATAGCTGGTTTTCTCAAAGTCAACTGGGGAAGTGCTCAGACTGAGAGAGAATTAGAGGATGCTTTTGAAATTCAACGACTCTATGTGCTACAAAAATTCCAAGGATTTGGATTCGGTAAGCAACTGTTTGAATTCGCTCTTGAACTTGCTACAAAAAATAGTTTTTCTTGGGCTTGGTTAGGTGTTTGGGAGCATAATACAAAAGCTCAAGCGTTTTATAATCGATATGGTTTTGAAAAATTTAGCCAACATCATTTTATGGTTGGTCAAAAAGTAGATACAGATTGGTTACTGAAAAAGAAATTAAGGTAAGAAGATGATTCTTCTATTGAAATGATAGGAAAGGAAAAGAACTAGAGTGGCAACTGTCATTCTGGAGAACTAAATTATGCTTGTATCTTATAAATGGTTAAAAGAATTGGTGGACATTGATGTTCCATCACAAGAGTTGGCTGAAAAAATGTCAACTACAGGGATCGAGGTAGAAGGTGTCGAATCACCTGCTGCCGGTCTCTCGAAAATTATCGTCGGTGAGGTCTTGTCTTGCGAAGATGTGCCAGAAACTCACCTCCATGTTTGTCAGGTTAACGTTGGCGAAGAAGAAGCCCGTCAAATCGTTTGTGGTGCCCCAAATGTGCGTGCTGGTATCAAGGTTATGGTGGCTCTTCCAGGAGCTCGCATCGCTGACAACTACAAGATCAAAAAAGGGAAAATCCGCGGTCTTGAGTCACTTGGGATGATCTGTTCGCTTGGCGAATTGGGGATTTCTGACTCAGTTGTGCCTAAGGAATTCGCAGATGGCATCCAAATCTTGCCAGAAAATGCCGTTCCAGGTGAGGAAGTCTTCTCATACCTAGACTTGGATGATGAAATCATCGAACTTTCTATCACACCCAACCGTGCGGATGCCCTTTCTATGCGTGGGGTGGCTCACGAAGTGGCAGCCATCTATGACAAGGCAGTCAACTTTAAAGAATTTACTCTAGCAGAAACAAATGAAGATGCGGCAGATGTTCTTTCTGTCAGCATTGACACAGACAAGGCGCCTTACTATGCCGCTCGTATCTTGGACAATGTGACCATCGCACCAAGTCCACAATGGTTGCAAAACCTTCTCATGAATGAAGGCATCCGTCCCATCAATAACGTTGTGGATGTGACCAACTATATCTTGCTTTACTTTGGTCAACCGATGCATGCCTTTGATTTGGACACTTTTGAAGGCAATGACATCCGTGTGCGTGAAGCGCGTGCTGGTGAAAAATTAGTGACCTTGGACGGTGAAGAACGTGACTTGGACGTGAATGACTTAGTCATTACTGTCGCAGACAAACCAGTAGCTCTTGCAGGTGTTATGGGTGGTCAAGCAACAGAAATCTCTGAAAAATCTAGTCGTGTGGTTCTTGAAGCTGCTGTTTTCAATGGCAAATCAATTCGTAAGACCAGCGGTCGCCTCAATCTTCGTTCAGAATCATCTTCTCGCTTTGAAAAAGGCATCAATGTGGCTACAGTCAATGAAGCTCTTGATGCGGCTGCTAGCATGATTGCAGAACTTGCAGGTGCGACGGTGCGTAAGGGCATCGTTTCAGCGGGCGAACTTGATACTTCTGATATGGAAGTTTCTTCAACTCTTGCAGATGTTAACCGTGTCCTTGGTACAGAACTTTCTTATGCTGATGTAGAAGACGTCTTCCGTCGTCTTGGTTTTGGTCTTTCTGGCAATGCAGATAGCTTTACAGTCAGCGTCCCACGTCGTCGCTGGGATATCACTATCGAGGCAGACCTTTTTGAAGAAATCGCTCGTATCTATGGTTATGACCGCTTGCCAACTAGTCTTCCAAAAGACGATGGTACAGCTGGTGAATTGACTACGACACAAAAACTTCGCCGTCAAGTTCGTACGGTCGCTGAAGGAGCAGGTTTGACAGAAATCATCACCTACGCTCTGACAACTCCTGAAAAAGCAGTTGAGTTCACAGCTCAACCAAGTAACCTTACGGAACTCATGTGGCCAATGACAGTGGACCGTTCTGTCCTCCGTCAAAATATGATATCAGGTATCCTTGATACAGTGGCCTACAACGTGGCTCGTAAGAATAAAAACTTGGCTCTTTATGAAATTGGAAAAGTCTTTGAACAAACAGGCAATCCAAAAGAAGAACTTCCAAATGAGATTAACAGCTTTGCCTTTGCCTTGACAGGCTTGGTTGCTGAAAAAGATTTCCAAACAGCAGCGGTTCCAGTTGATTTCTTCTATGCTAAGGGAATCCTTGAATCCCTCTTTGCTCGTTTGGGACTCCAAGTAACTTATACAGCAACATCTGAAATCGCTAGCCTTCATCCAGGTCGTACAGCCGTAATCTCACTCGGTGACCAAGTTCTTGGTTTCCTTGGCCAAGTGCATCCAGTCACTGCTAAGGCTTATGATATCCCAGAAACTTATGTGGCTGAGCTCAACCTTTCAGTCATCGAAGCTGCGCTCCAGCCAGCAGCTCCATTTGTGGAAATCACGAAATTCCCAGCAGTCAGCCGTGACGTTGCCCTTCTCCTCAAGGCAGAAGTGACTCATCAAGAAGTTGTAGATGCTATCCAAGCTGCAGGCGTGAAACGTTTGACAGATATCAAACTCTTTGACGTCTTCTCAGGCGAAAAACTAGGACTTGGTATGAAGTCAATGGCTTATAGCTTAACCTTCCAAAATCCAGAAGATAGCTTGACGGACGAAGAAGTCGCACGCTACATGGAAAAAATCCAAACATCGCTTGAAGAAAAAGTGAACGCAGAAGTGCGTTAAAGTATCAATCCATCCTTCGGGGTGGATTTTTTCTTTTCAAATAACAATTCAGGATCAAAAATGGACAGTTGAGGAGCAGAGAAGATAAATTGGAGTTTGCCACTGTATAATGGATTTATCACTAAAAGTGCTCCAGGTCATATTTTACATAGCATTAGTCTTTTAAAAATGGACAGAAATCATTGTAAAGGTTATCAAAAAGGGGTATAATAAGTGTAAGAAATTTCGGAGGTGAAAGATGCTAGAAGTAAGAAGTCTAGAGAAAAGTTTCGGTTCCAAGCAAGTTTTGTTTGGTATTAACTTTCAAGCGCGACCAGGTCGTATTTTGGGACTAGTCGGAAAAAACGGTGCTGGGAAGACAACGATTTTCCATAGTATTTTGAAGTTTTTAGAATATCAGGGAGAAATCAGTCTGGATGGTCAAGATATTCGTCAGGAGACCTATGCTCGAATTGGTTATCTACCTGAAGAACGCAGTCTGATGCCTAAATTGACAGTTCTTGAACAAGTTCGCTATTTGGCGACTCTAAAAGGCATGGATGCCAAGGAGGTCAAGGAAAAGCTCCCCCAATGGATGAAGAGGTTGGAAGTAAAAGGAAAGCTGACTGATAAAATCAAGAGTCTGTCAAAAGGAAATCAGCAGAAGATTCAGCTCATTATTACTTTGATTCATGAGCCAGACTTGATTATCTTGGATGAACCTTTTAGTGGATTGGACCCAGTCAATACAGAAATGCTCAAACAAGTCATTTTTCAAGAAAAAGAGCGTGGAGCAACTATTATCTTTTCTGACCATGTCATGACCAACGTCGAGGAACTTTGTGACGATATTCTGATGATTCGAGATGGCCGTGTGGTCTTGCATGGGCCGGTTCAGGATGTCCGTAATCAATACGGAAAAACGCGTCTCTTTGTTTCAAGTGAACGAAGCAAGGAAGAATTGGAAAATCTTCCTCATGTCAAACAGGTGAGCTTGACCAAACAAGGCAGTTGGAAATTGATTTTAGATGACGAGAGCGCTGGAAGGGAACTCTTCCCAATCTTGACTCAAGGGCAATATATCGCAACCTTTGACCAGCAAGCGCCAACAATCGATGAAATCTTTAAACTAGAATCAGGGGTGGAAGTATGAGAAATATGTGGGTTGTAATGAAGGAAACCTATCTTCGACACATCAAGTCATGGAGTTTCTTCTTTATGGTGATTTCACCATTCTTGTTTATTGGTCTATCTGGAGGAATTGGCTATCTCCAAGGCTCTTCAATGGCTCAGAGTGGCAAGATAGCAGTGATTAGCACTGTTCCAGCTGTGACAGAAGGTCTCAAATCTACCAATGGGCTCAATTTTGACTACAAGGATGAAGCAAGTGTTCAAGCTGCTATAAAGGATGAAAAATTAAAAGGTTATCTGACCATTGACCAAGAGGATAGTGTCTTGAAGGCGGTTTATCACGGTGAAACTTCTCTTGAGAGTGCTATTAAGCTAGGAGTAACGAGCAAGTTAAATGAGCTTCAAGGCCAACTCAATCGTTCGGCAGCCAATTTGTCGCAAGAACAGGAAAAACGCTTGGGACAAACAGTTAACTTTACGGAGAAAATTGATGAATCCAAGGAAAATAAAAAAATGATTCAAACAATTGCGGCTACAGCGGTTGGAGCCTTTCTCTATATGATTTTAATTACTTATGCTAGTGTCACTGCCCAGGAAGTAGCTAGCGAGAAAGGGACTAAAATCATGGAGGTGGTCTTCTCCAGCATTCGAGCTAGCCATTATTTCTATGCTCGTATGCTTGCCTTGTTACTTGTGATTTTGACTCATATCGGCATCTATGTCATGGGTGGCCTTGCTGCCATTCTGCTCTTTAAAGATTTGCCATTATTAGCCCAGTTTGGTATTTTGGACCATTTGGGAGATGCTTTCTCTCTGAATACCTTGCTCTTTATTTTGGTCAGTCTCTTTATGTACGTAGTTTTGGCAGCCTTCCTAGGTTCTATGGTTTCTCGTCCTGAGGATGCAGGAAAAGCCTTGTCACCTTTGATGATTGTGATTATGGTAGGTTTTGTGGGGGTTACTGCCCTAGGATCTACGGGAGACAATTTGATTTTGAAAATTGGTTCTTATATTCCCTTTATTTCGACTTTCTTCATGCCATTTAGAGCTATTAATGGCTATGCAAATGGTCTAGAAGCTTGGGTTTCTCTTGCAATCACGATTGCTTTTGCAGTAACGGCAACAGTCTTTATTGGACGTATGTATGCTAGTCTCGTTTTGCAGACAGATGATTTAGGTCTATGGAAAAGCTTCAAACGTGCCTTATCTTATAAATAGAAGAGCCTCGCGAAAGCGAGGTTTTCTAGAGAAAAAAAGAGTGGAATTCAGAAAAATATTTTTCATATCTATTGACTTTTAGGGGTGAAATTTGGTATGATAGTAGGCGGTATTGTTTACCCCATTTGAAAGGCCCCGGAACCTTCCAAATACTTTTCGATGGGAAGGAACACCCATCACCGTAAACAAAAATCGAACTATATATAGGAGAAATCATGAACAAAACAACATTTATGGCTAAACCAGGCCAAGTTGAACGTAAATGGTACGTAGTTGACGCAACTGATGTACCACTTGGACGTCTTTCTGCAGTAGTTGCTAGCGTACTTCGCGGAAAAAACAAACCAACATTTACACCACACACTGATACAGGTGACTTTGTGATTGTTATCAATGCTGAAAAAGTTAAATTGACTGGTAAAAAAGCAACTGATAAAATCTACTACACTCACTCAAACCACCCAGGTGGATTGAAACAAATCTCTGCAGGTGAACTTCGTTCTAAAAACGCAGTACGTTTGATCGAGAAATCAGTTAAAGGTATGCTTCCACACAATACACTTGGACGCGCTCAAGGTATGAAGTTGAAAGTATTTGTTGGAGCTGAACACACTCACGCTGCACAACAACCAGAAGTTCTTGATATTTCAGGACTTATCTAAGGAAAGGAACAATAAAGTATGTCACAAGCACAATATGCAGGTACTGGACGTCGTAAAAACGCTGTTGCACGCGTTCGCCTTGTTCCAGGAACTGGTAAAATCACTGTTAACAAAAAAGATGTTGAAGAGTACATCCCACACGCTGACCTTCGTCTTGTTATCAACCAACCATTCGCAGTTACTTCAACTGTAGGTTCATACGACGTTTTCGTTAACGTTGTAGGTGGTGGATACGCTGGTCAATCAGGAGCTATCCGTCACGGTATCGCTCGTGCCCTTCTTCAAGTAGACCCAGACTTCCGCGATTCATTGAAACGCGCAGGACTTCTTACACGTGACTCACGTAAAGTTGAACGTAAGAAACCAGGTCTTAAGAAAGCTCGTAAAGCTAGCCAGTTCTCAAAACGTTAATCAATACGATTATATCAACGTTTCAAAGCACTTTGCAAAGGTTTTGCAAAGTGCTTTTTTGTCAATTTTTGAGCTCGATTAGCTTTGTGATAACCTTCTGATAACCTCTTCAAAATTTTAAAAATCATAATTCTATTTTGCTTTATTGAGATAATCTGCAAATTTGTCAATAGAGTTTTTCTCACCAGTTTTTGTGGTGTGAGTATAGACATCTAATGTCATCTGACTGCTTGCATGACCGAGACGTTTTGATGTATTAGAAGGATCGATTCCAATTTCAGACATAAGTGTTGCATGTGTATGTCTAAACCCATGTGGGCTAATTGGTTTTAATTTATGCTTTTTAATAATTCGATTCAGTACGTTATTAATGTAATCAGCATGCAAAGGTTCAATTTTGTCATTACTTGATATGTAATAGAACATATATTCGTTACTAATATTCAGCTTTGTAAGAGGAAACTGAGATTGTTCTTTCAGATAGAAATTTCTCCATTGCTTAATAATATCGATTGTCTCATCATCAAGATAGATTGTACGAACTGAAGATTCATTCTTTGTGCTCTTTTCAATCGCTTTACCGTCAATTCTTCCTAGACTTTTATCTATGTTCAATAGATTGCTGTCAAAGTTAATATCAGCCCATTTTAAAGCGTATAACTCCTCTTTTCGTAGTCCACTAAATGCAAGCAGTCTAAATAAAGCAAAATGTTTAAATGGCTCAGTTTCTTTCACTATATCAAGGAAATGATGTAATTCCTCCAGAGACCAAAAATTATCTGATCTAGTTTTTTTGATTTTAGGCATGATAACATTCTTCATTGGATTTCGATCAATGTAGTTCATGTTGATTGCAAAATCAAAAATTTTTGAGGTATAGGATTTTATCTGTTTGATATTTTTGAAAGTCTGAGATTTTTGTGTGATAAAATTTTGACAATCTAAAGGACTGACTTGGTCAATAAATTTATCGCCAAATATTGGTAGAATATGTATTCGATAGATATTCTTTGTTTGGGAAGAAGTTGTTTCTTCAACGGTACCAACATAGGCCTTAAACCATTCTTGATACAGTTCTTTATAAGTGACTTTGGGGTTAGTTTTGTCGGTATTTACTGTGGGGGCGACGACACCAGCTTCTAAACGAGCTTCGTACAATTTTGCCTCTTTTTTGGTTTTGAATCCTCTCTTTAAGTGCCTTTTTTTCTTTCCATAAGCATCTAAGCCAATGTAAAAGCTGACATAGTATAGGATTCCTTTTTTTGTTTTGTATTTGTGTATAGACATTTTTTCTCCGTATCTAAGTTTTCGGAGCTTATGTAATTGAGAAATGAGTGTCTATCTAATTTTTCTATCTTCTTGGCGAATAGCGTATTCGTCTGTTTTAATCCAGCTCTGCCAAACTTTAGAATCTTTATTTTGGTGATTCATATAGTCTATAAACTCAGACATAAAACGTTTGTTTTTCTCAGCTAGGTATTCTGAGAATATATGACGAAATTCATCTGAAAAACTATCATCAAGTGGTAGTGTTAATGCCCTTTCGCCAAATTCGATACTTTTCTTTAACTTCTCCATATCGCTTTTAAAAGGTGTCACAGAACCAATTTTAGATGTTTTGAAACTGTCTGTAACAATTTTAAGATTTGATGGAGCGTGTGGGTTGCTATCAAGCCCCATAATGTAAGCGACGGAAACATTAAAGTATTTTGCTAATTTTTCAGCATTATTTTTTTTAGGTTTGCGGATTCCTTGATTGTATCCAGAAAGTGTAGGATAGGCTATATTTGTAGCTTCGCTAATTTCTGTCAATTTTTTTCCGCTATTTTCTATCAGTTTAGTAATATGATTGGTCATAAGAACCTCCTTTTTATCATTATAACACATTTTATTCTTTTTGAATAAAAAAGCTTGACAAAAATTCAAAAAGGATATATAATTCGAAATGAATAACAAATTAAATAGTTTCGGAGCTTATTTAATTTAGAAATGAGGTGTGAATTTATGTCGGAAACTACTTTAGTTGTCCAGCTTCCTAAAGAATTAGAGAATCAATTACGTGCTCATTATGATGAGATGATTTCAAATGCTGTGGCAAGAGTATTTGAAGATAAAGAACTTTATAAACCCATGGTTCGTATGTCAGGTCTATCTAGGTGGTTAGATGTATCTACGACTACAATCCAAAAATGGACGAAAGAAGGAATGCCAACCATGGTGATTGATGGAGTGACTTTATACGATAAAAGAGCAGTAACAAGATGGTTGAAGCAATATGAAAGATAGGTACTCGTATGAATGGTGTTCAGTGGATCAAGATAACAACAGATATATTTGATGATGAAAAAATTCAGTTGATAGAATCGATGCCAGAAGGAGATACACTTATTGTAATATGGTTCAAAATTCTGGTACTTGCAGGAAAGCAAAATAATAGTGGCATACTGAGTCTAGGAAACAAGGTATATTACACAGAAGAGATGCTTTCAACAGTGTTTAGACGAAAAGCGACATCTGTAAAATTAGCTCTTAGCATGTTTGAAGAATTTGGCATGATAGAAATCATAGATGGCGCTATTACCATTCCAAAATGGGAGAAACATCAGAATATAGATGGCCTAGAAAAGATTAGGAAACAAACTAGGGAACGTGTTGCTCGTCATAGACAAAAACAGAAAGCACTAATTACAGGCGAGCCACAACTTGTTTTAGACTGTAACGTTACAGTAACGGATGAAAATGAGAATGTAACGCAAGAGATTAAGAACAAGAGTAAGAATAAGAAAGAGATTGAGAATATACTGGATAATAGTTCTAGAAAGCCTGAAACTTATATTCTGCCTAAATATTATTCTTTGTTAGAATCCATTTCTTATAAGTACAATGATAGATTTTTGTATCCTAACAATTACACTTTAACACATGCTCAGAAGATGAAGATAGGAGAGTATTTAGCTAGTGGATATGTAACTAGTGATGAAGTTATTAGCATGATTGAACGGATTCCTGAGGATGCGACTTCTCCGTTAGCGTATTTATTTAAGTCTATGGAGAATTTAAAGCAGGAACGTATGCTGGAGTGCAAAGCTATTGCCCATGAAAATGCCCGAAAGAAGTATATGATAAATGAGTAGATATAGGACTGTTCTAAAGAAATGTTATATCACTGAAGAGCAGAATGAAATAGTGAATAACTTGATTGAAATGACAAACCATCTAAATTTTTCCTCTTATGCTAGGAAAATGTTGTTTAAGAGTTCGCCTATTTATCTTCAATTTGATTTTGAATCTTATCATGACTTTATATTTCAAGTTAGAAGAATTATCAATAACTTACGTCAGTTAGAAAGAATAGCGGAACAAAGTGAAGATTTCGATAATGTAAGGATATTTCACTGCTGTGTTGAGCTGATGATAGGATATGAAAAGAAGACAAGCAAACAAGTGAAAGAACTTGTGAAACGACTAAATAAGAAAACGAGGTGATAAGATTATGAGAATAAAATCGGTGTTGAAACAGGTATTTTTGACAGAAGAAGAAAATAAAAAATTAAATGATTGTATGAGGAAGGAAAATATTCATAATTTTTCTGAGTTTGCTAGAAAAAAATTAATCCGAACAGATTTGAACATTCACAAAGTCTCTTTTGAAGCGTTAGTTCCTTTGACAGAAGAGTTGGAACAGGTAGGAAAGAATATCAATTCTATAGCCCGTCTTGCAACTGTAGTTGGGAGAATAAGCTATGAAAACAAAATGGATATGTCTATTTTGATGCAAAAAATAGTTGATGTGATGGAGGAAAAAGATGTTTATTTTCAAAAGTAATATGGATAAGGATTTTGATCAGATATGCGAATACATATTGAAATTAAAGCGAGCAGAATTATTTCTTCATGGGATTAAACAACAAGATAAAACGAAGGCTCGTTTGTATCATGCGATGCTGGAATACTACGATGCTAACCATAAAAAAGAAAGACATATGAGAATTTTAAAATAAGGAAACGCTGTTAAAAATTTTGCAGCGTTTTTTATATATCTTCTTAAAATATTTGTACACACAAATGACAGTCAAATCGATTTTTGGAATTATTTTATCGAGAAGGAAAGATTTCTCATAATATGACTTTGCGAGCTCAGAGTCTGTATACACACACTCCCAAAATCATCCCAAAATTTGTATACACAAAGTGTATGTACTTTTTGGGATGATTTGAATTTTGGGGAATCCCCAAACCCCTGATGAATTATACGAGCAAAAAAATTTGGGAGTAAGTTTTAGAAAGAACTATTCTACAGTATTTAAAATCTGACTTTAAGTAAATTTTTTATTATGTGACTATTAGCCTGTCTCACTCTGCTAGGTACGAGACAAAAAAATACCCGCTATGCGGGTGTGTACTGACCCCCAAAAGTTAGACAGAAAAAATCTAACTTTTGGGGTCAGTACAAAAGCGTTTTTATTGTATAAAGAATATCAAATAGTTTGAGGGTTTTACTTGTCGCTGTATTTCTTCACTATCCTTTTTGTAATACTCCTGCTTTGTTCCTGAAATATCTACAGTGAATACGTCATCCTTGAAGGTATAATTCTCTTTTCGGTTTATGATATTAGAGCCAGTCGGTTCGATTGTTGCACTGTCTTTATCAATTGTAAAGGTGTCGGCCTCTCCTTTGTTGCTATTTCCTTTGTTACCTGAAATGGTAAAGGCAACTTCATTTCTACTCTCGTTTATTCAACGGTATTCGCCATCTAAAGAATTGCTTGATTGGTTAGAACATGCAATTAATAAAATTGTAGATAGAGACACTAAAAGTAATGTGATAAATCTTTTCATTTACATACTTTTTATTTCTATATTATATTAAAGAAACATTACATAAGTAAGAAAGTAATTTTTTAGGTTGATCTCTTTCTTTCGGGAAAATCATTATTTTTCGGAAAGTTGATTTATAGTCTCTTTTAAATATAAAATTAAAAAGATGTGCAGGTTGTAATTAACTTGTGCATTTTTTTGTTTAAGGTGAATTCAAAGTATCCTAATATACCATATAGCTGAGAAATAAATCAAAATAGGGAAAAGAAGATATTGACAGAATTCCAAGGTTTGGTATAACAGTCAACTAGATAGTTACAATGATCAACAGGAGATATTCCTGAAGGTGTAATGTAAGATATTAGTGAAAAGATCAGAGAACATACATGGAATATAGTAAACTAGGCTGGGAAGAAGTTAGTAAGTTTGAGGAAATAAAAGGTTATGTACAACATATTTGGCGACATCATGAGAAATATTTTTTTGTTACAGATGAATGGGGAATAGTTGAACAGAGGGTAGTCTATGAATTACTATATAGAACTATTTCAATCACCCTACCAAGTTTTTCTGAGTTACTTGAAAAGTCTAACTTAATTTGACAATTTAGGCAATAAAGAAATTCTAGACAAGCTTTTGAGCTATTCAGAAGACTTGAAACACCACTATCATCTCTATCAGCTCTTACTTTTTCACTTTCAGAATAAGGAACCAGAAAAATTTTTCGGACTCATTGAGGACAATCTAAAGCAGATTCATCCTCTTTTTCAGACTGTCTTTAAAACCTTTCTAAAGGACAAAGAGAAAATCGTCAACGCCCTTCAA
>NZ_JUUO01000087.1 GCF_001074975.1 Streptococcus pseudopneumoniae
TCAACATACCCACCAGGAACTAAGGTAGAAATTCCAGGAGAAAATGGAACAACAATCACAGTAACAATTGGTGACAATGGTTCAGGTGAAGTGCCAAATGACAACCTTCCTAAGCAAGATGTCCCAGGTACAGGAACAGTAACAGAACCTAACAAGAAACCATCACAACCAGTGGATGTAACAACACCAGCTCGTAAGACACCAACAGTAGAGTTGGAACAAGATCCTAAGACAGGTGACGTTACAGTAACACCTAAG
>NZ_JUUO01000088.1 GCF_001074975.1 Streptococcus pseudopneumoniae
ATGAAAATCAAAGAGCAAACTAGGAAGCTAGCCGCAGGTTGCTCAAAACACTGTTTTGAGGTTGCAGATAGAGCTGACGTGGTTTGAATTTGATTTTCGAAGAGTATCAGTAAATACTTTTATTCTGTTCTATCCATGAAACCAACATACTTACGTTTCAATAGGTATCCTTCCAATTGTTTGATTCCTTCAATACCTGTAGAGATAATGATCAAGAGGCTTGTTCCTCCAAAAGCGACCGCTTCTGAAAGTCCGAAAACATCTTTTGCCACAATCGGTAAAATAGAAATCACACCAAGGAAGAGGGAACCAACAGTTGCAAGACGGCGAAGAAGTTTAGACATATATTCTTCTGTACCTTTACCAGGACGAACTCCGTGGATATAGGCACCGCTCTTTTGTAAGTTCTCTGCTGCTTTTTCAGGATTAATCTGTACAAACGTGTAGAAGAATGTAAAGAGAATAATCAACAAAGCATACATAGCAATACCAGTTGGTGAAGTTGTTGCCAGCATTTCTTGTGCTGTTCTTACCCAAGCCCAATCATGTCCTGTAGCGCTCAAAAACTGAAGAATAGCCGCCGGCGCTGCAGTAATCGAACTTGCAAAGATAACAGGGATAACTCCAGCAGGGTTTACCTTCAAAGGAAGGTAAGAGCTAGATGGAGCACCTTGTGCAACCTTAGTATATTGGATTGGAATTTTGTATTCTGCTTGTTGAACATAAGTTGTAAAATAAATGATCAACAATACAGTAATAATCAAAATGATTACGAAAATGATAGATGAAGTGATACGGCTACTTGGCACGTTCACAAAGTAGTCTACATAGATGCCCTGAATCATCTCTGGAATTGAGGCAACAATCCCGGCAAAGATAATCATGGAAACACCGTTTCCGTATCCCTTATCTGTAATTTGCTCTCCCAACCACGTGACAATCATACTACCAGCTGTTAAGATGATACCAATCGTCAGAAAAACTTGTGGAGTTAAAGCAGTTTTAATCAATTGAGCTCCAGCCAAGGTATTAAAACCAGCTGTAATCCCGATAGATTGCACAAAAGCGAGAACTAGAGCAATATAACGAGTAGCTTGATTCAATTTTCTTCGGCCTACTTCCCCTTGTTTACCCCACTCTACAAATTTGGGTAAAATATCCATTTGCAAGAGTTGGACAACGATAGAGGCCGTAATGTAGGGACTAACACCAAGAGCAAAAACTGAGAAGTTTTTCATGGCATTCCCTGACACCAAGCTCAACATGTTTAAGAAGGATAATCCACTTAAAGCATTCAAGCTATTGGCATTCACACCAGGAACTGTAATACTAGTTCCGATACGAAAGACCAAAACGATAAAAATTGTAAATAAAATTTTTGATCGAACCTGCTTGACTTTAAGAGCTTCTCTTAATAATTTAAAAAACATAGGTCACCTCTCTTAGATGACTTCTACTGAACCACCTTTAGCAGTGATAGCTTCTTCAGCTGATTTAGAGAATTTAGCTGCTTTCACAGTCAATTTCTTAGTCAACTCACCGTTACCAAGAACTTTAATACCTGATTTTTCAGCTTTAACAATTCCTGCTTCGATAAGAACAACTGGAGTAACTTCAGCACCATCTTCAAAGACGTTCAATTGGTCAAGGTTCACAATTGCGTATTCTTTAGCGTTGATGTTAGTGAATCCACGTTTTGGAAGACGACGGAACAATGGAGTTTGTCCACCTTCAAAACCAAGGCGAACTCCGCCACCGCTACGAGCTTTTTGACCTTTTTGACCACGACCAGATGTTTTACCGTTACCTGATGAAGTACCACGACCAACGCGGTTACGTACTTTACGAGAACCTTCTGCAGGTTTCAATTCATGAAGTTTCATTTTATTTTCTCCTCTTTTGTAAAATGCTAGCGCCGATAAGGGAGAAAAGGTTGTCTCCCCCATCAACTCGCCTATACGACGTCATCATAGATGACTATATCTAGTTTTAGGGGATGGTATAGTGCACATCCCCTAAAAATTCATTAGTTTACTTCTTCAACTGTTACCAAGTGAGATACTGCTGTGATCATACCACGGATAGCAGCGTTGTCTTCTTTAATAACAGAGCTGTTCAATTTGCCAAGTCCAAGTGCTACAACAGTTTTACGTTGTGATGGAATGCGTCCGATTGGAGACTTAGTCAAAGTAATTTTAATTTGAGCCATTTTATCCCCTTTCTTATGCCAAATCAGAAACTGAAATACCACGAAGGGCAGCAACTTCTTCAGCGCGTTTCAATTGTTTCAAACCTTCAACAGTTGCACGAACAATGTTGATTGGAGTGTTAGAACCAAGTGATTTAGATGTAATATCTGCCACACCTGCCAATTCCACAACGGCACGAACTGCACCACCAGCGGCAACTCCAGAACCTTCTACAGCAGGTTTCAACAATACTTTAGCTCCACCGAATTCTGAAAGAACTTCGTGTGGGATTGTTGTTCCAACCATAGGAACTTCGATTAAGTTTTTCTTAGCATCATCTACTGCTTTACGGATTGCTTCTGGAACTTCTTGAGCTTTACCAGTACCAAATCCTACGCGACCGTTGTGGTCACCAACAACAACAAGAGCTGCGAAACGAAGACGACGTCCACCTTTAACAACTTTTGTAACACGGTTGACAGCAACTACGCGTTCTTCTAATTCAACTGCATTGTCTTTAAATGCCATTTTCTAGTGTCCTCCTATTAGAATTTCAATCCGTTTTCACGAGCTGCATCAGCCAAAGCTTTCACACGTCCGTGATATAGATATCCACCGCGGTCGAACACCACTTCTGAAATACCTTTAGCGTTTGCACGTTCTGCAACGAGTTTACCGACAGCAACGGCTTGTTCAGTTTTAGTTCCTTTTGAAACTTCTTTGTCAAGAGTTGAAGCACTTGCGAGCGTTACACCCGCTACGTCATCAATCACTTGAGCGTAGATGCCTGTATTAGAACGGAATACGTTCAAACGTGGGCGATCAGCAGTTCCAGAGAGTTTTCCGCGAACGCGACGGTGGCGTTTTTGGCGGAGTTTGTTTTTATCTGGTTTTGAAATCACAGTTTTCACCTCTTTAGTTTTAAATCGTGTGCTATGCACAAAGTTGGAAAATAGGTTGGTGGTTGAGAATCAACCACTCAACATTATTTACCTGTTTTACCTTCTTTACGGCGAACGAATTCACCAACGTAACGGATACCTTTACCTTTATATGGTTCTGGTGAACGAAGGCTACGTACGTAAGCAGCTGTTTGACCAACTACTTCTTTTGAAATTCCGCTAACAACAATTGTTGTTGGGTTTGGAAGTTCAAAAGTAATTCCTTCTGGAGCTTCAACTTCGTCTGGATGAGATTTACCAACAGCCAAAACAAGTTTAGATCCTTGAAGTTGTGCACGGTAACCAACCCCGCGCATTTCAAGTTCTTTCTTGAATCCTTCTGATACACCAACAACCATGTTGTTCAAAAGGGCACGAGTAGTTCCGTGGATAGTTTTCATTTCTTTTGAATCGTTTGGACGGTGAAGACTTACTTCAGTACCTTCCACACGGATTTCAATATCTTTTGAGAACTCACGAGTAAGTTCTCCTTTAGGTCCTTTTACAGTTACAACGTTGTCATTGTTAGTGAGTTCAACACCAGCAGGCAACACGATAACTTTATTACCAATACGTGACATGTTTATTTTCTCCTGTTAGATTGTCAGGCCAGAACGGCCAGTTTTCACGGGGTTCAGATACTTATTTAGTTCAAGAGCTGAACTGAACACGCTCTAAGAACTGTGCAAAATAGATAAGTTGGCTTGTTTGTAAACAAACTTCTCCAACTTTCTAATTTTGCTTTGTTCTTTACGAGCTTTTTATCTTGATTTTACCAAACGTAAGCGATAACTTCTCCACCAACATTCTTTTGGCGTGCTTCTTTATCAGTAAGCAAACCTTCAGAAGTTGAAAGGATAGCAATTCCAAGTCCGTTAAGAACTTTTGGAAGGTCTTCACGTTTTTTGTAGACACGAAGTCCTGGTTTAGAAACACGTTTCAAGTTAGTGATAACTTTTTCACCGTTTGGTCCGTATTTAAGGAATACACGGATGATGCCTTGTTTGTCATCTTCGATGATTTCAACGTTTTTTACAAAACCTTCGCGTTTAAGGATTTCAGCAATCCCTTTTTTGATGTTTGATGCAGGTACTTCAAGTACTTCGTGTTTCGCTTGGTTAGCGTTACGAATACGAGTTAGGAAGTCTGCGATTGGGTCAGTCATAACCATTTTATTTTTCTCCTCTTACTAGTAGTTTGCAAGTTGCACTTGCTAGTTAATACATGATACAAAGAGCGTAAGAGCAAGAGCAAAAATAGGCAATTTGATGTAGGAGCGATGCTCCAAAGAAAATTGGTCTTTTTTGCCAAAGCTCTAGCTCGTGTTCAAATTGGCAAGTCCAACTGAACCCGGGCTAAACTCTGTGTGAAAAAGATAAACTATCCAAGAAACTTCAGTTTCTTCGTCAAATTTCCTATTTTCACTTAGAGTTTTGACGTCCTTGATATCTTAAATTACCAAGATGCTTTTGTTACACCAGGGATTTGTCCTTTGTAAGCTAATTCACGGAAGCAAACACGGCAAAGTTTAAATTTGCGGTAAACTGAATGTGGACGACCACATTTTTCACAACGAGTATAAGCTTGAGTAGAGAACTTCGCTGGACGTTTGTTCTTAGCAATCATTGATTTTTTAGCCATTAGATTTACCTCCTATATTATTTTGCAAAAGGCATTCCAAGGCCTGTAAGCAATGCACGTGACTCTTCGTCAGTGTTAGCAGTTGTTACGATAACGATGTCAAGACCACGAGTTTTGTCAACGTCATCGAAGTTGATTTCTGGGAAGATCAATTGTTCTTTCACACCAAGTGTGTAGTTTCCGCGTCCATCAAATGATTTTGTTGGAACACCGTGGAAGTCACGTACACGTGGAAGTGAAACTGAAACCAATTTATCCAAGAATTCGTACATACGTTCACCACGAAGGGTAACTTTTGCACCGATCGCAACACCTTCACGAAGACGGAAGCCGGCGATTGATTTTTTAGCTTTAGTGATAAGTGGTTTTTGACCTGAGATAAGTGCCAATTCTTCAGCAGCTTTTTCAAGGCTTTTAGCGTTTGATACAGCTTCACCAACACCCATGTTCAAAACGATCTTATCTACTTTAGGCACAGCCATCACTGATGAGTAGTTGAATTGTTCTGTCAAAGCAGGAACTACTTCATTAAGATATTTTTCTTTTAAACGATTTGCCATTATACTTCTCCTTTCCTTCGTGATTAATCAAGCACTTCGCCTGATTTTTTGTTGTAGCGAACTTTTTTACCGTCTACAAATTTGTAACCAACACGACCAGCTACACCATTTTTGTCCAAAACTTGAACGTTTGATACGTGGATAGCTGCTTCTTTCTCGATGATACCACCTTGAGGAAGCTCGTTAGTTGGACGTTGGTGTTTCTTAACGATGTTAACACCTTCAACGATAACTTTGTTTACTTTTGGAAGGGCAGTAAGGACAACAGCTTCTGTTCCCTTATCTTTACCAGCGATTACGCGAACTTTGTCGCCTTTTTTTACAAACATTAGGTTTCTCCTTGATTTTTCTTACGCCCATAAGGGCACCCTGGAGGTAAATCCAGGGGACTAGTTTGTTTCTAAAAATTAAAGTACTTCTGGAGCAAGTGACACGATCTTCATGAAGCCACCTTCACGTAATTCACGTGCAACTGGGCCAAAGATACGTGTTCCGCGAGGAGTTTTGTCTTCACGGATGATAACTGCTGCGTTTTCGTCAAATTTGATGTATGAACCATCAGCACGACGAGCACCTGATTTAGTACGAACGATAACTGCTTTAACAACGTCACCTTTTTTAACCGCACCACCAGGAGTAGCTTGTTTTACAGATGCCACGATAACATCACCGATGTTTGCAAATTTACGTCCTGAACCACCAAGAACTTTGATAGTCAAGATTTCGCGAGCACCGCTGTTGTCTGCGACTTTCAAACGAGTTTCTGTTTGAATCATTTCAGTTTTCTCCTTTCAGGTTTGATTAGATGATGACCGCTTCTTCAACAACTTCTACAAGACGGAAACGTTTTGTAGCTGAAAGCGGGCGAGTTTCCATGATACGTACGATATCGCCTTCTTTGGCAACATTGTTTTCATCATGAGCTTTGTATTTTTTAGAGTAGTTAATACGTTTACCATAGACTGGGTGGTTACGTTTTGTTTCAACTACAACTGTGATTGTCTTGTCCATTTTGTCAGATACAACACGTCCAACAAGAACTTTACGATTATTGCGTTCCATTGAAATTTCTCCTTCCCTAGTCTATTATTTCGCTTCAGATTGAACTGTTTTGATACGAGCGATTTGTTTTTTAACTTCTTTCAAGCGAGCTGTTTGTTCCAATTGACCAGTAGCAGCTTGGAAACGAAGTTCAAACAATTCTTTTTTCAATTCGTTTTCGCGCTTCGCGAGTTCTTCTTGAGAAAGACCACGAAGTTCTTTAACAAATTCTTTTACTTCATTAAGTTTCATGCCTTCTCCTTATTCTGCTTCACGTTTTACGAATTTACATTTAACTGGCAATTTGTGGCTAGCAAGACGAAGCGCTTCGCGAGCGATCTCTTCAGATACACCAGCGATTTCGAACATCACTTTACCACGTTTAACTGGTGCTACCCAACCTTCAGGTGCCCCTTTACCAGATCCCATACGCACACCGATAGCTTTAGCAGTGTATGATTTGTGTGGGAAGATTTTAATCCAAACTTTACCACCACGTTTCATGTAACGAGTCATGGCGATACGAGCAGCTTCGATTTGGCGGTTAGTGATCCAGTGGCTAGTTGTAGCTTGAAGACCGTATTCACCGAATGCTACTTCTTTTCCACCTTTTGCTTCACCGCGCATTTTTCCACGGAATTCACGACGGTGTTTAACACGTTTAGGTACTAACATTGGTTATTTACCTCCTTTAGTGTTTTTGCGAGCTGGAAGAACTTCACCACGGTAGATCCATACTTTAACACCAAGTTTACCGTATGTAGTATCTGCTTCTTCCCAAGCGTAATCGATATCTGCACGAAGTGTGTGAAGTGGAACAGTTCCTTCAGAGTATCCTTCAGCACGGGCGATATCTGCACCGTTCAAACGACCTGATACTTGAGTTTTGATTCCTTTAGCTCCAGCACGCATTGCACGTTGGATTGCTTGTTTTTGTGCACGACGGAAAGCAACACGTTGCTCCAATTGACGAGCAATACCTTCACCTACAAGGTGAGCATCCAAATCAGGTTGTTTGATTTCGATGATGTTGATGTGTACTTGTTTTCCAGTCAATTTGTTAAGTTTTGCACGGAGTGCATCAACGTTAGCACCACCTTTACCGATTACCATACCTGGTTTAGCAGTGTGAAGTGAAACGTTAACTTTGTTTACTGCGCGTTCGATTTCGATAGTTGAAACTGCTGCGTCAGCAAGTTCTTTTTGAACGAATTTACGGATTGCAAGATCTTCATGAAGGTAATCCGCGTATTCTTTTTCAGCATACCATTTGGCATCCCAATCACGGATGATGCCGACACGCATACCAATTGGATGTACTTTTTGACCCACGATTTTACCTCCTTATTTTTCTGCAACAGCTACAGTGATGTGAGCTGTACGTTTGTTGATTGGTGAAGCTGAACCTTTCGCACGTGGACGGAAACGTTTCATAGTTGGTCCTTCGTTTGCGAATGCTTCAGATACTACCAAGTTAGCTTTATCCAAACCAAAGTTGTTTTCAGCGTTAGCTACAGCTGAGTTCAAAACTTTCAAGATGATTTCAGCAGCTTTGTTTGGAGTGAATGTCAAGATTGCGATTGCATCGGCTACGCTTTTACCACGGATGTTATCAAGAACAAGACGTGATTTACGAGGTGAAACACGTACTGTACGAGCCATTGCTTTAGCTGAAGTAATTTCTGCCATTTATGTTCTCCTTATTTTCTACGTGTTTTCTTGTCGTCTGCAGCGTGACCTTTGTAAGTACGAGTTGGTGCAAATTCACCAAGTTTGTGACCTACCATGTCTTCTTGGATGTAAACAGGTACGTGTTTACGTCCGTCATAAACTGCGATAGTGTAACCAATGAAACTTGGGAAGATCGTTGAACGACGTGACCAAGTTTTAATAACTTTTTTCTTTTCGTCGTTAGCTTGAGCTTCAACTTTTTTCATCAAATGCTCATCGACGAAAGGTCCTTTTTTAAGACTGCGTCCCATTTTTATATTTTCTCCTTTAAATGTTGTACCACAGCGGCTTGCGCTCACATGGAGCGCTACCGAGCTGGCGGATTTACTAGTTACTTAAGCGACTAGTTTAATATTATTTCTCGTTGCGACGACGAACGATAAGTTTGTCAGATTTCGCTTTCTTGTTACGAGTTTTAAGACCAAGAGCAGGTTTGCCCCATGGAGTAGATGGTGCTTTACGACCAACTGGTGCTTTACCTTCACCACCACCGTGTGGGTGATCGTTAGGGTTCATTACAGAACCACGAACTGTTGGGCGGATACCTTTCCAACGGCTACGTCCTGCTTTACCAAGGTTTACAAGTCCATGTTGTTCGTTTCCGACAACACCAACTGTAGCACGGCAAGTTCCAAGAATCATACGAACTTCACCTGATTGAAGACGAACAAGAACGTATTTACCTTCTTGACCCAATACTTGAGCAGATGCACCAGCAGCACGTACCAATTCACCACCACGACCTGGTTTCAACTCGATGTTGTGGATCAAAGTACCAACCGGGATGTTAGCAAGTGGAAGAGCGTTTCCGACTTTGATATCTGCTTCTGGACCTGAAACGATACGTTGACCTACTTCAAGACCTTTTGGAGCGATGATGTATGCTTTCACACCGTCAGTGTAGTGTACAAGAGCGATGTTTGCAGAACGGTTTGGATCGTACTCGATTGTTTTAACAACTGCTTCAACGTTGTCTTTGTTGCGTTTGAAGTCAACCAAACGGTAGAAACGTTTGTGTCCACCACCTTGGTGACGAACTGTGATACGACCGTTGTTGTTACGACCAGCCTTGCTCTTCAATGCAACAAGCAATGATTTTTCAGGAGTGCTTGTTGTGATTTCAGCGAAATCCAAAGAAGTCATATTACGGCGACCGTTTGTTGTTGGTTTATAAACACGAATTCCCACGATATTTCCTCCTTAGATTATTCAGCTTCAGCAGCAAACAACTCGATTGCTTTTGAATCAGCTGTAAGTGTGATGATAGCTTTTTTAGTTTTGTTAGTAAAACCAGTGTAACGTCCAACACGTTTAGCTTTTGGTTTTACGTTGATTGTGTTAACGTTGGCAACTTTAACACCTTCGAAAGCAGCTTCAACAGCTTGCTTGATCAAAAGTTTGTGTGCACGAGTGTCAACTTCAAATACATATTTCCCTGCTTCAAGTTGAGCCATTGAGCTTTCAGTGATGACAGGTTTTTTGATAACATCATACAAATTCATTATGCAAGAACCTCCTCGATTTTAGAGATAGCTGCTTGTGTGACAAGAAGTTTGTCGCTATTTGCGATGTCAAGAACACTTGCAGTTGTAGCAGTTGCAACTTTCACGTTTGGAAGGTTACGAGCTGAAAGAGCTGCGAATTCATTTCCTTCTTCAAGGATAACAAGAACTTTAGAATCGATGCTCAATGCTGCAAGAACTTTTGCAAATTCAGCAGTTTTTGGAGCTGTAAATGAAAGAGCGTCTACAGCTACGAATTTGTTTTCAGCGACTTTTTCAGAGTAAACTGATTTAAGAGCTAGGCGACGAACTTTTTGTGGAAGTTTGTAGCCGTATGAACGTGGAGTTGGTCCGAAGACAACACCACCACCACGCCATTGTGGTGAGCGGATAGAACCTTGACGAGCACGTCCAGTTCCTTTTTGACGCCATGGTTTGCGTCCACCACCTGATACTGCAGAGCGGTTTTTAACAGCGTGTGTTCCTTGACGAAGGCTTGCGCGTTGGCTGATGATCACATCAAACACAACTGATTCATTTGGTTCAATACCAAATACTGCATCGTTAAGAACAACTTGGCCAGCTTCTTTACCAGTTTGGTCAAATAATGTTACGTTTGCCATTGTGACTGATTTCCCCTTTCTTTATTATTTACCAGCTTTAACTGCTGATTTGATAGTGATAAGAGATTTCTTAGCACCTGGTACGTTACCTTTGATAAGGATAACGTTCTTTTCTGGAACAACTTGTACAACTTCAAGGTTTTGAATTGTTACGCGGTCGCCACCCATACGTCCTGCAAGGTTTTTACCTTTGAATACGCGGTTAGGTGCAACAGGTCCCATAGAACCTGGACGACGATGGTAACGAGAACCGTGAGCCATTGGTCCACGTGATTGTCCGTGGCGTTTGATAACACCTTGGAAACCTTTACCTTTAGAAGTACCAGTTACGTCAACAACGTCTCCAGCTGCGAATGTTTCAACTGTGATTTCAGCACCAACTTCCAAGCCTTCAACGTTTTTGAATTCACGAATGAAGCGCTTAGGAGCCGTGTTAGCTTTCGCTACATGTCCTTTAGCAGGTTTGTTGCTCAATACTTCGCGTTTGTCATCGAAACCAACTTGGATAGCGTTGTATCCGTCTGTTTCAACAGTTTTAACTTGAAGAACAACGTTTGGAGTTGCTTCAATAACTGTTACAGGGATCAATTCGCCAGCTTCAGTGAAGATTTGAGTCATTCCCACTTTTTTCCCTAAGATTCCTTTTGTCATGAGAAAATAGTTCCTTTTCTATATTTTTTATTCAAAAAGTTTTTAACGAGCGTTTTTTATGCTCAAGGTATCAAGCTTTAAATTAAAGTTTGATTTCTACGTTTACACCACTTGGAAGATCCAATTTCATCAAGGCGTCAACTGTTTTTTGAGTTGGGTTAACGATATCGATCAAACGTTTGTGTGTACGCATTTCAAATTGTTCGCGAGAGTCTTTGTATTTGTGAGTCGCACGAATAATTGTGTAGAGGCTACGTTCAGTTGGAAGTGGGATTGGACCCGCAACTTGTGCACCTGTACGAGTAGCTGATTCTACGATTTTTGCAGCCGCTGTGTCAAGCGTACGGTGTTCGTAAGCTTTCAAACGGATACGGATTTTTTTGTTTGCCATCTTTTTTCTCCTTTTCGTCTATTTAAGATAATAGGCTAGCTCCACAAGAAAACCGACGCGGTGTTGCGTGGCAATGCAACCGAGCGTGTCGCAACCTCTTGCATCAAAGCTAAAGCTGTAATTTACAGCACCATAATAGAATAACACAAAGCCCCTGCGATTGCAAGGGATTTGTTGCTATTTTTTAAAATTTTTAACATGAAAATGTTTTCTTTTTTGACAGGTCATTTATTTAAGTATTTTATGGAAGAAAATTATTCTCTCTTCACCTGTTCATAGCTTTCTTTTCCATCATTGAGTTTGTCCCAAATCACCACTTGCCCACTTTTGAGGGATTTTTGTACATCAATAATTCGTTGGTTGGACGAACCTCGAAACTGGAGCATAAGATTTCTCTTAGTTCGATCATACCGTCCATCGACAAGAATGTCAATCAGTGATAAGAGTTCCAGTTTATCCGGAGTTTCCAGCATCATTTCTTCCCAAGTGTAGCCCGTCCAGGACCAGATATCTTTGTCTGGCAATTCCTTTCGGATGCGTTTAACGAGCGGCAAGAGAATACCCGTATTGAGAAAAGGTTCTCCTCCCAACAAAGTCAAGCCTTGAACATAAGGTTGAGCAAGATCTGCCATGATTTGTTCTTCTAATTCTGCTGTATAGGGAATGCCCGCATTAAAAGACCAAGTCGCAACATTATAACATCCCTCACAATGAAACATGCAACCTGATACATAGAGAGAGTTGCGCACTCCTTCTCCATCTACAAAGTTAAAGGCCTTGTAGTCAATGATACGCCCTTGACTAAGCTCCTCGCTTTTCCATTCTTGTGGTTTTGGATTATTCATTCGCTACCTCTATCCAATAACGCTCAACTCCATTACGAACATCTTCAAGAATCCCTCCATTTGCTAGAATGACTGCTCTGCTAGCAGGATTATTCACGCTACAGGTCACAAGAGCTTTCTTGATGTTCTTTTCCTTAGCAACTTGCAAGCCCTGACGGAGAGTTTCCTTAGCATAACCTTTGCCTCTTTCAGACGGTCGGATAGAATAGCCTATATTCCCTGCATAATTCAGCAGTCCCTCATTCAGTCTCAATCGCAAGTTTAAAAACCCTAAAGCACGACCTGATTCACCAAACAATACGAACTGTATCGATGGAACGCGATTTTCAGGCAAGTGAATTCCCATCTCTTTTTGCATATTTGTTTCCAACCAGTCTTCATACACAAAGTTCTCTGTATCCCAAAATCCTCCATCATGGGCTGATTGGCTCTTTTCAAACTCTGCCATCATCTCTAAAACTGTTTCTTTATCTGCTAATCTTGGTCTGCGTAATTCCATCCTTACCTCCCACTATGAGAAAAGCGAGAGCTGACTCTCACTTTTATTTTTTCTTATTCTTGTTTAAAAATTGTTCTCTGAGGCTGAGCAAACGTTCTTTTTTACCAGCTCCACCTTTAGAGTGTTTCTCGTGATAACGGGTCACTTGTGCTCGACCCTTATCATCTAATTGATATTTTCCCATTTCATTTCTTTCTAATTTGTTACTTGATGTCCAGCTATTTTAATCGTTGAGCCATTCATGTGTTTGACACGCGCTGCGATTTCCTTGTGACGTCCATTAACCATCGGACGCGCTTGAGGATTGCCTAAATAGCCACAAGTTCGTTTAACAACGTCTACTGTTTTAGGGTCGCTATTGCCACAGTTTGGACAAGCAAATCCTCTCTCAGTTGGTTCAAAATCCCCTTCAAAGTCACACTTGTAGCAACGGTCAATCGGAGTATTGGTGCCTAGATAGCCTACACGGTCATAAGCGTAATCCCAGACAGCTTCCAAGGCTTTAGGATTTTGCTGAAGGACTGGATACTCACAATAATGGATGAAACCACCTGACGCACCTGCTTCTGGATAAACTTTCTCAAAGTCTAATTTTTCAAACGGTGTTGGATTTTTACGAACATCGTAATGGAAAGAGTTGGTGTAGTATTCCTTGTCAGTAATATCTGGAATAGAGCCAAACTTGTCTGTATCTAGTCGGCAGAAACGATCTGTCAAACTTTCAGATGGTGTTGAGTAGATAGAGAAATGATAGCCATATTGGTCAGACCACTCTTCTACACGGCGTTTCATATCGCGAATGATGTCTAGCGTGAATTCCTTAGCATCTGGATTGCTTTCCCAGCTGTTACCAAAGAAAACAGTCGCTACTTCATACAAACCGATATAGCCCAGCGAAACTGTTGCCCGACGGTTCTTAAAGAGCTGGTCAACGCTTTCTTCTTTACCTAGACGATGGCCAAAAGCACCGTACTGATAAAGGATAGGAGCATTGGCTGGTGTCGCCTCTTTAGTGCGTTCGACACGGTAAACAAGAGCATCTTCAGCGATATTCATCCGCTCGTTGAAGATTTCCCAGAACTTATTCATGTCACCATCAGACTCGAGGGCGATGCGAGGAAGGTTAACCGTCACAACACCTAGATTCATCCGACCTGAATTGACTTCTACGCCATTCTCGTCTTTCCATCCTTGAAGGAAAGAACGACAACCCATAGGAACTTTGAAAGAACCTGTCAAATCAACAATCTTATCATAGGACAAGACGTCTGGATACATTCGCTTGGTTGCGCACTCTAGAGCCAATTGCTTGATATCGTAGTTGGGTGTCCCTTCCTCTAAGTTAAGGCCTCTTTTAAGCGTGAAAATAAGTTTAGGAAAGATAGCTGTACGGTGTTCTGAACCAAGCCCATTGATACGAATGTTTAAAATTGCCTTTTGAATTTCACGTTCAAAACGACTAGTTCCTAGACCAAAACCTAGCGAAGTAAAAGGTGTTTGGCCATTTGAAGTGAAGAGAGTATTGATTTCATACTCGAGAGATTGCATGGCATCATAGATGTCCTTTTGAGTTTTCTTCCAAGCGTAATCTTCCCGTTTGTCAGGTAAGACCCACTCTTCCGCTTCCTTAAGGTGTTTTTGATAATTCTTCTCTGCATAAGGCGCCAAGACTTCATCGATACGGTCAGCTGAACATCCCCCGTACTGGCTAGAAGCAACGTTGGCGATGATTTGGGAAATCTGAGCTGTCGCAGTCTGGATAGACTTGGGACTTTCTACCTCTGCATTTCCAATCTTAAAACCATTTTCCAACATCCCCTTGAAATCAATCAAACAGCAGTTGGTCATAGGTGTATAGGGACTGTAGTCCAAATCGTGATAGTGGATATCCCCTTTTTGGTGGGCATTGGCTACGTGCTTAGGAAGCATTTGCAGTCCGATTGATTTTCCAACGATGCCCGCTGTCAAATCACGCTGGGTATTAAAGACATCGCTGTCTTTATTAGCGTTTTCATTGACAACTGCTTGATCTTTGTTGAGAAGCTTATGGATACTAAAGTTGATATCCGTCGCTTTTGAGCGCTCAAAATCCCTTTGTGTCCGATAAGTAATATACTCCTCAGCCAGCGCATATTCTTTGGCTTCAAGCAATTCATGTTCTACGATATTTTGAATTTCGTAAATCTTAACCCCCTGTGGAAAGCGACTATGAATTTCTGTGACAATTCGCTCGGTCAGAGCATTGAGGCGCTTTTCAACCAAGGGTGTCACATCCATAACCTTGTCAGCCGCCTTGTGGAGAGCCTTGTCAATCTTGTCCACATCAAATACAACACGTCTCCCATCTCGTTTCTCGACGAAGAGAGTTGGCAAAATTGTAATTTTTTCTTCTAGTGCAATCATATGCATACTCTTTTCTAAATTGTTCTTTCTAAAAAGTATTATACCACTCTAAAAAGAAAAATCAATATCTTGTGTTAAAAATCCTAAAATTTTTAAAAATACACAAGATATTGATTTAGTTATTTGATTTTATAGACTTTGAATTCTGAGTAATCTGTCTTTACTGGTTGGTAATTTTCTTTCAAAATTGTTTCCACTTCAGACCAGACTGCTACCTTATCATTCACCACAATCACCTTGGGTTGTTTTTCTTTCAAGTCATTGAGTAGCTTATTCCGATTTTCCTCAGTTGCTGTATAGTGCAACGGGGACAAAATAGCCGATGGCGACAAGCGATCACTCTTACGATAAAGAGTTGCAGTACCATCCCATGCATAGATAGCATCTTCCGTATTCGTCTCCTCTTTTACCAAATCAGCAAGACGATTACGTTCTTGATAAGGTACCGGATAAAGGACAAACTTCATCAAAAAAGGAACAGACAAAAGATAGACAAGCCCTAAAACTGGCAGATATAGATTTCCTTTGAAGAAACGACTCCATAGGCTAACTGGCGTTTCTCTTCGTCTTCTTCTAACACTACGCCCCCTCTGTTGACTCTTAATATTGGTTACCAATAAAAGTAGGAAAACAGGGAAGACGACCATCAAATAAGAAGCGTGCACAGGCTCTTGTGAAAAGAAAAGTAAAATCAAACCTAAAATTGTCACAAGACTTGCAGGAACCGAAATGACGTATAGTTTAGAGGGTTTGGATTGAAAGAGACCTAAAAAGATACAAACCACAAATCCCAAACCAAGGGACAACAAGCCATAAAAAGCCATATTCTCTAAAATTTTAGAAGTGAAATCAAAGCGAATACTGTCAATAGGATAACGAATACCACTAATCGCATCCCCAAAACTTCCTGTTGCAACACTATAGTAGGCAGTTGGATAAAAGACAAGTGAAAAACCTAAAGCCACTGCAAGAAACTGATAAAATCCATGTGCAAAACGTCTATGCCCAAGGTTAAAGACCAACAAGCCTAAACTCACTACAGCAATAAACAGGAGCGATGACAAGGGAGCAAAGAAAAATCCGCCTGCCAAAGCCAGCCCAATCCGTACAAATCCCTTGTCATGGCTTGGATTGCTTAGGTAAGCCGCAACTAAACTAAAGGCCGCGAATAAAAAGGGAAGCGCTAAAAGAGTCGCATAACCTCCACCAAACGCAAGACCTGTAACTAGCATGTAAAAAATAGTCACCACTTGTCCAGCTTGGTCTCCTTGCTCTGTCAAGGTATCCGCCGATTTAAAGAGGAAAAATCCGCCTGCTACCAAGGCTAACCACTCAAAGATGGCAAAGAAAAATCCGCCCTGAGTCACGTAAGTCAGCAAATAATAAAGCAAACCTTGACTTCCATAATAGTCGCTGTAAATTTTCCCGGTCTGATGAAGCGCCCAACCTGTATAAAAATCCTGCACTTCTTGTGCACTCATTAAATCAAGTAATAGCGGTACTCCTAGAGTTATTCCTGTTACAAGCATACTCCATAGTAAAATTTTTACCAAAGGAAGACGACTTGATTCACGATGATGCGATTCTTGTTCGATTTGGTATTCTAGAGGTTCACGATTCTCCTGATGAACTTCTTCTACTCTACCATACACACTCATATCGTTTCTCCTATTCAATTTATCTGTCTTAGTATATCAAAAAGTCCTAGGATTGTCAGCTTGCGATGGCTGTTTGAGTGATTTTTTGCATAGTTTCACAAAGGTTTCAATTTCCCGAAATCGGTGTAAATGCGTCTGTTTAAATGTCGTGATATAGTTTAATTCTTTCTGAGTCAGCATCTTCCCTCCTACATCTTCTTATTCGTAAAAGACAAGAAAAAGAGGACTGGTTTGTGTCCTCAGTCCTCGATTTCTTATAAGATAGGGGCGAATAACTGGGCAATTTCCTTAATCAATTTCTGATACCAGCTATTTTTTATCGTATGAGGGAAAATTTCTTGCGATGCTGAAAAAATCTCTTGAAAATCTTTTTGAATCTCAGTGATTGATTCTGTTTTATATAGCAAGACTGCATTTTCATAGTGGTGAAGCAAACTTCTATAATCTAAGTTAATGGTCCCAACTGCAGCAAAGTCCTTATCCACTAGGATTTGTTTACTGTGGATAAAGCCTGGACTATACTCAAAAATCCTTACTCCCGCCGACAACAAATCCGAATAGGCCCCTCTTGTTATGAGCTGGATTAATTTCTTATCTGGAATGAAAGGGGTCACGATGCGGACATCAACACCCCTCATGGCTGCATTTTTAATACTCTCCGTTAAGTCATAGTCAATAATCAAATAGGGGGTTGTGATATAGACTGAATCGGTAGCCTGATTAATCAAACTTTGATAGACTTTTTTCCCTACCTGGGTACGGAAGATGGGCTTGGGTCCACTACCGTAAGGAATGCAGAGCCCTTGGCCAGAACAAGGCTGATTTTCCAAGTGATACTGGTCAAAATCGCTGATTTTCCCACGATTGATGTACCAAGTCATCAAAAAGAGACGGGTTAGAGCCTTGACACCAGGGCCATCTATGCGAATCCCACTGTCCTTCCAATATCCAAAGCGTTCTACATGATTGATGTACTCATCGGCTAAGTTAATACCTCCTGTATAAGCTACCTGACCATCTATGACAAGGATTTTCCGATGATCCCGATTGTTGTAAGCCACCGTCAAACGAGGGATCACCTTGTTAAACTTATGGGCTTCAATCCCTCGACTACGAAGCTGAATAGTATAATCTCCAGGCAAAGTCGCCATACAGCCGATATCATCATAGAGCATCTTGATCTCTACACCTTGAGCTGCCTTTTGCTCTAGTATGTCTAGTATGCTATTCCACATTAGACCTTCTTCGACAATATAATACTCTAGAAAGATAAACTTTTCAGCTTTCTTGAGGTCTTCCAACATATATTGCCACATACTTTCACCCGAAGAAAAGAATTGTGAGTCTGTTCGATTATAGACGTCGGCATTGCTATCCATACTTAACAAAGATTTGATAACTCCGTAAGCCGCCTTATCATCTTCCTTCAATTTCTGGCGGAGAGCTTTACTGTTATCCTCCCGAAAATGCATGGAACCAAGTTTGTCCAACTGCTTGATTTCTTTTTTGGACAATCGCCTTTCACCAAACATCAGATAAAGCAAAGGACCAATGACAGGAACAAAAGTCACCACTAACCACATTACTTTGCTTTCAGGCGCCATGGAGCGATTGACAATTGCGACAATAGTCGCCATACTCATAAAGATCAAGACAATTACCCATAGAATAGGAGCCATGCGCCCTAAATAAAGAAAGAGACCAAAAACAAGAGAAAGTTCAAGTAGCATAATCGAAAGACTAAAGCCATACTTGGACATCAATAATTGAAATTTCCTATATTTCATATCCCCTCCTTGATATTTTGATACTCAATGAAAATCAAAGAGAAAACTAGGAAGCTAGCCGCAAGCTGCTCAAAACAATGTTTTGAGGTTGCAGATGGAAGCTGATGTAGTTTGAAGAAATTTTCGAAGAGTATGATACTAGTATAACTCAGGTATTCGGTAGAAGGCAAGTATTTATAATCATTTTTCTGAGTAATCATAAAAAAGACCGAAAAATCCAGTCTCCTTCTAATCTATTTTGATAAAACGATGCGATCAGACGCTTCTCTATCCATATCGTCAATAATCATCTGATTGCCATTGATTGTATAAATCTTAGCATCATCACCAATAATCATACGTTGATTAGCGGCGTCGAAGCTAACCTGTTTGATTTCTTGATCTCCGTCAGTTTCTACCTGTGTCCATGTACCAGTTGTTCCAGTTACCACTAAAGTGATACGGTCCCCTTCGTCCTGACCGGTATAAGTTCCATCAATATTAGTTGGTTGAGCCTCAGGCGCATTTTGTGAAGAACTTGTTGCTGGCTGGTTTGTGTTTTCTGTAGACGATGAAGCAGCAGATTGTGATTGCTGAGTTTGTTGTGTTTGCGGTTAAGCTGATGGTTGTTGAACGTGTTGAGGTCTTTGTGAACAAGCTACTAAGAGACTAAGACTTGCTAGAGAAGCAAGAGAAAGTGTGAATCTTTTTAATTTCATGATGAATTTCCTTTCTGCTACCAATTTAGAGAATTTTCTTCTAACTGGTAGTTCCCCTAGTATAACAAGCTCAAAAAAGGTGGTCAATTTATCTACTCATGCCCCAGTAGGTAGCCCCGTACTTCTGAGATAAAATAGAGAGAGCCTGTAACGAACAGCAAATCCTGCGCGTCAGTTCTTTCTTCAAAACTACTAATAAATTCTCGGTAGGAAGGAACTATATCGTAACCTGTTACATCTGTCTCATCTAAAGAACCTTGATAGTCAAAGCCAGTCACCTTGAGTTCCACCTGAGGCAAATTTTCAGTCAGATAAGCCAACATTCCCTGATAATCCTTCCGTTTCAAGGCTCCAAAGAGGATTTGAGGTCGATATCCTTCCTGCACTTTTTCTTTGATAAATTCAACCAAGCGAGTCAAGGCAGGGAGGTTATGAGCACCGTCCAAGTAAATCTGAGGACGAATACGCTCCAAACGCCCAGCCCAATGGGTCTTCTCCAAAGTCTGTCTTACAACCTGCTCATCAACAGCTTCCTTTCCTTCTCTCATAAAGAGAAGAAACGTTTGTAGCGCCAAGGCCGCATTTTCCTGCTGATAAGTTCCTTCTAAACCTATTTTCAACTGTGAAAGGTTACCCAAAGAGCTTGAAAAATCCCCATTCAGCATTGAAAAATCCTGACCTGCCTGGTAAAGGTCAACAGCTAAAGAGGCTGCTTTTTTCTGACAGACAAGTCTAGCTTCTGAAGGCAACTTAGCAATCACTGCCTTTTTACCAGCCTTGAAAATACCAGCTTTCTGCTCTGCAATTGCTGCTATACTGTCACCCAGAGTCTCCTGATGGTCAAGTCCGATGGAGGTGATGACAGCAAGCTCTCCAGTTACCACATTAGTCGTGTCAAGTAAGCCGCCAATTCCCACTTCTAGTAAAACCAAATCCACCTCTTGCTCTCTAAAATAAAGAAAAGCAATCAAGGTCAGCAATTCAAAAAAGGACAACTGGTCATGGGTTTGCAGAAGCGTTTTTTCCATCTCCTTGACCTGCTCAGCTAAACGGATGAAGTCTGTGTCTGCTATAGGTTGCCCACTAATGCAGATTCGGTCATTGATGGAAATGATATGAGGGGAGGTAAAGGTCGCAACTTTTTTGCCATGCCCCATAAATAACTCCCTCATAAAAGCAATGGTAGATCCTTTCCCATTAGTCCCTGTTACGTGGATAATAGGGTAAGACTGCTCAGGATTTCCTAACAAATCCACCGCTTGTTGCATTCGGCCTAAACCTGATCGAAAATTCAAACCAATCCTACTATGGAGCCATTCTTCTACTTCAAACATACACATCTCCTTGATAAAAGTCTAATCAATTACCTAGCAAAATTCCGTAGATAACAAAACGAGGCCAGGATTTTCGTCCCGACCTCTCACCTGGTTAGCTAATAACTAGCTACTATAAATGTTAACGTGGGCTAAAAACATCCACTGGATGTTCCAACTCTTCTAATTTCTAGGAGTTAGGGTGATACAGTCTCCCAGACTTACTTACGGTCTTTATTTTTAGCGTCAGGCTAAAAACGTCCCCCGGACTTACCAGTGCTCTCTTATTTAAAGGAACTGGGGTAAAAATGTTCACTGAACATTTTTACTCCTCCATAAAGCTGTTGAAGACTTCTTCAATCATGTTCCATTCGTCTTCTGAGTCTTCTGGGATTGGTTGCAATTCGCCTTCTGTTCCATCTTCGTTTTCGATGAATGAGTAAGCTTGGATTTCAACTTGTCCGTCTTCGTCTTCTTCTGCGTTAACTGGTACTAGAAGAACATAGTTTTTACCAAATTCTTCTTTTCCGTCAATCGTCAAAAGGATTTCAAACAAGGTTTCATTTCCTTGCTCATCTACTAGTGTGATTAGTTCACGTTCTTCGTGGTCGTGGTTATGATCGTGTGACATAGCCTCTCCTTTATATTAAAATTTTCTATCTAAATAATTTTGTAAAATCAGCTGAGCTGCTAACTTATCAATGACTTTCTTTCGCTTATTGCGACTGATATCTGCTTGTTCAATCAACATGCGCTCAGCAGCCACTGTTGTCAAGCGTTCATCTTGATAGTCTACTGGTAAACCAAAAAGCTCTTCTAGCTTTGCTCCGTATGCTTGACTAGCTTCCACGCGCGGTCCGCTTGTATTGTTCATGTTTTTAGGCAAGCCCACTACAAATCGTTCCACCTTGTAAGTATCAACCAACTCCTTAACGCGGTCAAAACCAAATTGGCCTTGCTCCTCATTGATTTGGATGATTTCAAGCCCTTGAGCTGTAAAACCGAGCGGATCGCTAATAGCCACCCCTACCGTTTTTGAACCGACGTCCAATCCCATAATTCTCATAGGTTATAGATCGACTCCTTGTCCTTTTAGGTAGTAGCGAACCAATTCCTCAACGATTTCATCACGCTCATATTTACGGATTTGATTTCGTGCATTATTATAACGAGGAACGTAGGCAGGGTCTCCACTCAATACGTAGCCTACGATTTGGTTAATTGGGTTGTAGCCCTTATCGTTCAACGAAGCATAGACATCAGTCAAAGTTTCGCTAATTTCTTTTTTATTGGAATCGTCCAATTTAAAACGTACTGTTTCTTCAGTAAATCCCATTCTAACACCCTCTTTCCTTAGAATAGTACTATTATAGCATAATTCCTTACGTTCTACAATTCAGGCAGTCTATTTATTTGGATTTTCTACTGTTCTGTCGCACCATTTGCTAATCTGTCTGAAATATATTTGCTTGGTTCATTCTTCAAGAGAGTTTCTAAACCAATGTTCTTCAAATATTCTAACTGAGAAGCCTTCTTGACATCCAGAACTTGAAAATCAAAACTAGTCGTTGTTTGAAGTTCTGTTGCACTCAATAGTTTTGTTTCAAGCTTAAAGCCTGCCAATTTACGAGCTTCTATGATGGACTCATCCTTCTCCTCCGCCTCAAGGAGAGCTTTTTGAGTTTCTTCCACACCATGTTGGTCAATATAGGTCTTCAACTCATCTGAGACTGGACGTTTTTGTTGAATGGTTAGGTTCAAAAAAGTCTTGTCTTTATAAGTAATGGTTTGGGTTTGCTGGCTACCATCATCTGACTTGGGCAAGATCAAAGTCTTGGTTACAACTGTATTCTTCTCAGCATTTTCAATAACTGGCAATGCCGACTGAAGCGTATCCTTTTCTGTTTTTGTAGCTGGTCCAGTTTCTTTTTTCTGTCCGCAACCAACCAGGACAAAAAGGAAAGCTAGACTAACAAGAACTATTTTTTTCATTTCTTTCTTCTTTCTTTTTGAAATTAAAATAGAATAAGACTGGGAGTTGCTCCCAGCCTTGATGTTTATAGAGCTGCACGCAAACGTGCTTCTGCATTTTCTACATTACGGACAGAGCGTGGTAGGAAGGCACGAATATCATCTTCCTTATAGCCAACTTGCAGGCGTTTTTCATCTACAAGAATTGGGCTCTTTAAAATTCTCGGTGTTTCCATAATCAGATTGAGGACTTCGTTGACACTCAAATCTTCAATATCCACTCCAAGGGCTTTGGCATAGCGATTTTTAGATGAAACAATGCTGGCTATTCCGTTATCTGTTTTTGTCAGAATATCCAGTAATTCTTCTCGCGTAATTCCTTCTTTACCAAGGTTTTGTTCTTTATAACTTAACTGGTGGGCATTGAGCCAGGTTTTTGCTTTTTTACAGCTAGTACAACTTGAGACTGTATAAATTTTAATCATGTACCTACCCCTTTCGCTACATGTTACTATCAGTTTAGTCTATTATACCATAAAAAACATCCGACTTGCGACCTATTTTTAAATTTTTTTGACTTTTTTCGTCATTTTCGTACTTTTTTCTTGACAAAATGAAATTTACAGCCATTCTTTATATTTCTTGATATAGATTTTTTTCACAATTGTCACGCTAATCATATACAAAATAATGATGAAAAGCAAAAAGATGAAATAAATCGGTTTTAAAGGAGTTAAATGAAGTAGGATTGCGAGTGGACTGTAGGGAAGGAAGGTCACAAAGGCTGCAGCCAATAAGGTTGTCACAAGGACTAGCCAAGCTGGACGACTTTGTAAAAAGGGAATTTTGGCTGAACGCAGCATATGGATAACCATGGTCTGTGACCACATGGACTCGATAAACCAACCTGTCTGAAACAAGACAATAAATCCTACGGCAGACTCCGCTCCATGGACATAGGCTTGACCTGTCGTCATGGGTACAATGATAAAATAAAGCAAACTGAAGGTCAAAATATCAAAGGCAGAAGAGATAGGCCCCATCCAAACCATGAAACGTGTGATGGACTTAGCTTCCCAGGTATGCGGATTTCTCAAAAAATCTTTATCCACCTTGTCAAAAGGCAAGGCAATACAAGACAAATCATAGACTAGATTTAGGATAATCAAATGGACTGGTGCCATTGGTAAAAATGGCAAAAAGATTCCAGAGACCAATAGGGATAAGATATTTCCAAAATTAGAACTCACTGTCATTTTGATATATTTAGTCATATTAGCATAGACCTTACGCCCTTCAACAAGTCCTTTTTCAAGCACCATGAGATCCTTATCAAGTAGGATAACATCAGCCATTTCTTTGGCAATATCTACTGCTGTATCAACAGAAATCCCCACATCTGCAACTTTCATAGAAGGAGCATCATTGATTCCATCTCCCATATAGCCTACAGCATGACCATTAGCCTTAAATTGCAAAATAATCCTCGCTTTTTGGTCAGGTGAAAGTTTGGCAAAGACGGTTACCTCCTCTACGGCTTGGGCCAATTCTTGATCACTCATCTGGTCAATTTCAGACCCCAACAGCATCTGATTAATATCCAAACCAACCTTTTCACAGACTGCTTGGGTAACTTTTTCGTTGTCTCCCGTCAAAATCTTTGTTTGAACCCCATGTTCTAACAGAGCCTTAATTGCTGGTGCTGCAGATGGTTTAGGAGGATCTAGGAAGGCTAAATAACCAGTTAGAATCATATCCCCTTCATCATCAACTGTATAGGCATGACCTTCCCTCAAACCTGACTTATAGGCCACTCCTAAGACACGCAAACCTTGTTGATTTAGTTGTCTGACTTCTGTTAAAATTTCTTCTCTAATACCATCTGTCAAAGGAGTAATCACTCCTTGGTATTCCGCATAACTGGAAATCGTCAACATTTCCTCTAGGGCACCCTTGGTTACCAAACTAACAACTTTGTGTTCATCCTTAACGATAACACTCATCCGTCTACGTTCAAAATCAAAGGGAAGCTCATCTATTTTTTGAAAAGTTTGAGCCAAATTTTGCAAGAGGGTGTGTTCTTTGGCTTCCTTTTCAGTCCGTTTGATGATGGCTCTGTCCATCAAATTTTTCAAGCCCGTTTGAAAATAAGAATTGAGATAAGCTCGTCTCAAGACGGTCAAATCCAAGCGTCCGTGGATGTCCAAGGGATATTCAAGGACAATTTCGTCTTGGGTTAGAGTTCCTGTCTTATCTGTACACAAAATATCAATCGCCCCTAAGTCCTGTATGGCATTGAGTTTCTTGATAACCACTTTTTCCTTGGCCATAATGATGGAGCCCTTTGCTAGACTGGCCGTGATAATCATAGGAAGCATCTCAGGTGTCAATCCAACACCAACACTCAAAGCAAATACGCCAGCTTCTAACCAATCTCCATCTGTTAAACCATTGGACAAGAAAACGATGGGCACCATGACCAGCATCAAACGAATCAAGAGCCACGAAATACTATTCATCTCCCGCTCAAACGAAGTAGGTTCATCATAGGTGTTCAAAGTCTGCTCAATGGCCCCCATCATGGTATCATCACCAACTGCTAAAACCACGGCCTTGGCACTACCAGATAAGACATTGGTTCCCATAAAGGCGAGCGCTTCTGCTTCTAGCAGACTATCAGATTGTTGAACTGTTGCCTTGGTCAAGGCCAATTTTTCAACCGATTCACTTTCACCTGTCAAGCCAGACTGTTGTACAAAGAAATCACGCGACTCAAATAAAAGAAGATCTGCTGGAATCATGTCTCCAGCGCTTAATTTAACCACGTCACCCACTACCAAATCATCGATAGGTACTTCTTGAATTTCTCCTTGACGAATGACAGTCGCTGTGTTGACAATCATTTTTGATAGATTGGTCGCAGCCTTATCACTACGGAGTTCTTGGACAAAGCGTATGCCACCAGAAATGAGGACTAGGACAACGATGATAATGGAAGTTGTCGGATCTTCTTGACCTGGTTTTGCCAACCAGACATTGGTCACCAAGGAAATCACGGCGATGACCAGTAAGATAATCGTAAAAGGATTGATAATGGATTCGTAAATCTTTTTGAGGATACTGTCTTCTTGACCCTTTGTGATGGTATTTTCACCATATAGGTCACGATTTTTCTCCACCTGCTCCTCAGTCAAGCCTGTTAGACTTGTCTTATAAAAAGATAGAGTTTCGTTTAAAGCTGTATGAATAGCTGTTGCTAATCTTTCTTTTGTAGTTTTCATTGGTTTCTCCTATCTGTATGAATGATGTGTTTCATACACAGAGACCAATCGCTTTATAAAGGCAGAACGACACAAATCAGCGATTGGCTGTGTATGTGCGGTTCCGGATGATCGTCAATTTGCATCGTTTATCTCCTTTCTTTGATTTAAACAGTAGAAAATCCCACCATAAAATGGCAGGATTAAAAAACTAACTATCTGTTTTTCGTTCAAGCTTTAACTCCATAGGGCAATGTAATGAGCTTAGTCTTGGCCTTCGCGACCAGGACTGTTGACCAACGAGTAGTGTCTCCACTGCTTTGCGGTAGTCATCCGTATCCCTATGGTAGCCTCACCTACCGTTTTCGTCTTTCAGTATAAACCTTTAAAATTTAAAAGTCAATCATTTGAGTTGTTTAACTCTTAAATAACTATCAACTCTTTTGGAGCTAGGGTCAATAATTCACAACCTGTCTCCGTAATCAGGATATCATCCTCAATACGAACGCCATATTTACCTTCGATATAGATACCCGGTTCATCGGTTAAGGCCATACCTGCCTTAATAGTTTCTGTAGAAGTTTGGCTAAAGTAAGGCTCTTCATGGATATCCAGCCCAATACCGTGTCCGATACCGTGAGTAAAGTAGTCGCCATAGCCTGCCTCGATGATGATATCACGAGGAATTTTGTCAAAGTCTCGGAAACCTAATCCTGCCTTAGCCTGGTCAATCAAGGCTTGGTTAGCTTTCAAAACCGTATTGTAAATCTCTGCTTGCTCGTCGCTAACATGCCCCAGATAGATAGTCCGTGTCATATCACTGACATAGTGGTCATAAAGGCAACCGAAGTCCATTGTAATGGCTTCTCCTAGCTCCACTGGTTTGTGCATAGGATGGGCATGGGGTTTGGAAGAATTGATACCGCTAGCTAGAATTGTGTCAAAAGACAAGCCAGATGCTCCCAACTCACGCATGCGGAAGTCAAGGAAGTTGGCAATTTCAATTTCAGTTTTTCCTGGTTTGATAAAGTCAAGCGCATCACGGAAAGCTTGGTCTGAGATAGAACAAGCCTTGCGAATAGCTGCAATCTCCGCTTCATCCTTAATCATTCGAAGACCTTCAACAAACTGAGTCTGTGGAAGCAAGTCAATTCCTTCAAAGGTTGCCTGCATACGGTGATAATAAGAGACTGAAATCTCATCCTCAAAACCGATACGAGACAAGCCCATGTCCTTGACAATTCCTGCAATGACAGCCAGTTCATCGCGATCTGCTACGATTTCAAAACCACTGGTTTCTTGCTTGGCTGCAATGATATAGCGAGAGTCTGTCACCAAGACCTGACGGTCGCGGCTGATAAAGACTGTTCCGTTTGAGCCCCAAAAACCAGTCAAGTAGTAGACGTTTTTAAGATTGTTGATGATGATACCATCTAGTTCTTTTTCTTGCATTTTAGCTAGAAATGCTTGTACGCGTTTATTCATGATGTAATTTTCCTTTCAAATACTGTCCTGTGTAGCTGGCTTCGTTGGCCGCTACTTCTTCTGGAGTTCCTGTTGCGATGATGGTTCCACCGCCGACACCGCCCTCAGGTCCCAAGTCAATAATATGGTCTGCCGTCTTGATAACATCCAGATTGTGCTCAATGACAAGAACTGTATTGCCATCATCGACAAAGCGAGCTAAAACCTTGAGCAAGCGAGCGATGTCCTCGGTATGAAGTCCTGTCGTTGGCTCGTCCAGAATGTAGAAAGATTTTCCTGTCGATCGTTTGTGGAGTTCACTAGCCAGCTTCATACGCTGGGCTTCTCCCCCAGAAAGGGTGGTAGCTGGTTGCCCTAGCGTTACATATCCCAGTCCCACATCCTTGATGGTCTGAAGTTTGCGTTGAATCTTGGGAATGTGTTGGAAGAATTCTACCGCATCGTTGACGGTCATATCCAAGACCTGCGAGATATTTTTTTCCTTGTAGTGGACTTCTAGGGTCTCACTGTTGTAGCGGGTCCCGTGGCAGACTTCACAAGCCACGTAAACATCTGGCAAGAAGTGCATCTCAATCTTGATAATCCCGTCACCTGAGCAGGCTTCACAACGACCACCCTTGACATTGAAACTGAAACGACCCTTCTTGTAGCCTCGAATCTTGGCTTCATTAGTCTGAGCAAAGAGGTCACGTATATCGTCAAAAACTCCTGTATAGGTAGCTGGGTTAGACCTTGGCGTTCGTCCAATTGGACTCTGGTCAATGTCAATCAAACGGTCTACATGCTCAATCCCTGTAATCGTTTTAAACTTACCAGGTTTGTCTGAATTGCGATTGAGCTTCTGGGCAATAGCTTTTTTGAGAATGCTATTGATTAGGGTCGATTTCCCTGAGCCCGACACACCTGTAACAGCGATGAATTTTCCTAGTGGAAAGCGAGCTGTGACATTTTGCAGGTTGTTCTCACGCGCTCCTGTCACTTCGATAAAACGACCATTTCCCACACGGCGCTCGTCTGGTACTGGAATGGCACGTTTGCCTGACAAGTACTGGCCTGTGATAGACTTACTGTTACGAGCTACCTGTTTAGGCGTACCTGCCGCAACAATTTCCCCACCAAAAACACCCGCACCAGGACCAACGTCAATCAGATAATCCGCCTCACGCATGGTATCTTCATCGTGTTCTACCACGATGAGAGTATTGCCCAAATCACGCATCTTTTTGAGACTGGCAATCAAACGGTCATTATCCCTCTGGTGAAGACCGATTGACGGCTCATCTAGAATATAAAGAACACCTGATAGGTTAGAACCAATCTGGGTTGCCAAACGAATACGCTGACTTTCCCCACCTGAAAGGGTTCCTGCTGAACGAGACAGGGTCAGATAGTTAAGCCCCACGTTATTGAGGAAAGTCAAACGGTCCTTGATTTCTTTGAGAATGGGACGAGCAATGATGGCTTCATTTTCAGACAAGGTCAGCTGGCTCACCAAGTCCAAGTGGTCTGCGATAGACAGGTCTGAAATTTCTCCGATATGTGGTCCTTGCTCGCCACCCACACGGACAGACAAGGCCTGATCATTGAGACGATAGCCGTGACAGGTTCCACAAGTCAGCTCATTCATGTAAAGACGCATCTGGGTGCGCGTGTAATCGCTGTTTGTCTCGTGATAGCGACGTTTGATATTATTGACAACTCCCTCAAAAGGAATATCGATATCGCGCACGCCACCAAATTCATTCTCATAGTGGAAATGGAATTCCTTACCATCTGACCCATAGAGAATCAAGTTCTTGTCTTCTTCTGCCAAGTCCTCAAAAGGCTTATCCATATCCACTCCAAAGGCCGTCATAGCCTGCTCTAGCATGTTTGGATAGTAGTTGGATGAGATAGGATTCCAAGGTGCCAGCGCCCCCTCACGTAGCGTTTTGCTGGCATCTGGCACTACCAAATCAGTATCCACCTCCAACTTGATGCCCAAGCCGTCACACTCACTACAAGAGCCAAAAGGAGCATTGAAGGAGAAGAGACGCGGCTCTAACTCTGGAACAGTAAAGCCACAAACTGGACAGGCATAATGCTCAGAGAAGAGCAACTCAGAGGCGTCCATGGTGTCGATAATGACATAACCTTCTGCAATACGAAGGGCAGCCTCAATGGAATCAAAGAGACGACTACGAATGCCCTCCTTGATAACGATACGGTCAACTACGACATCGATATTGTGTTGCTTACTCTTAGACAGCTCAGGCACTTCGGTCACATCATAGACTTCCCCATCCACACGGACACGGACATACCCATCTTTCTGAACCTTCTCGATAACACTCTTATGTTGGCCTTTTTTCTTACGAATGACTGGTGCTAAAATTTGTAGGCGCTGGCGTTCAGGTAACTCCAAAACCTTATCCACGATTTGCTCCACAGAAGAAGCCTTGATAGCTCCATGCCCGTTGATACAGTAAGGCGTCCCCACACGTGCGTAGAGGAGACGCAGATAGTCATTGATTTCAGTCGTTGTTCCCACCGTCGAGCGAGGATTTTTACTAGTCGTTTTCTGGTCGATAGAAATAGCTGGACTGAGGCCATCAATGGCATCTACATCAGGCTTCTCCATATTTCCCAAGAATTGACGAGCGTAGGCTGACAAACTCTCCACATAGCGACGTTGTCCCTCCGCATAGAGGGTATCAAAGGCCAGACTGGATTTCCCTGAACCTGACAAACCTGTCACAACAACTAGCTTGTCTCGTGGAATCTCCACATCAATATTTTTTAAATTATGGGCACGCGCCCCATGAATGACAATTTTATCTTGCATCTTTGTTCTTTCTAGTCCATTATTGCTTACCATTATACCAAAAAAAGTGAGATTCTATTACCCAAAAGGCTGAATTTGTAGTATAATCAAGAACTGCTTGTTTTATGTTTCTTTAGAGCTTCCTAACCCTTATATCACGCGCTTTTTAATAAAAATTACTAACATTACTATTTACTACTTGCTCCCCTAAAGTACGCAAAAAGGGGAGCAAAAAAGCCCTCGAAAGGGCTAGGATTTGATGAGTTCAGCAGGCAAGAAACTAGCACGGTCAAACGTGCTTTTTTTATTGCTAGTTGCTGATAGGTATATTATACCATGAAGCGCGTGGTTTATAAGATTATGACCTCACAAAAGCCCCCAGATTCGTTTCTGAGAGCTTCTAGTTTATCCATGGTGTTTTAGTTGTCCAGTACGAAACCAAGTGAAATAGGGGCGAATATGAAGCCTACGCCTACATTTGCCAACATTTACGCTTCTAATTCTTGTAGTAAGGTTAAATCTAAACCATCAAGGTCAACATCTATTTCAAAATCCATGTTTAAATCTATCTCCATACCCTCTAATTGGATATTCTCCAAATCAATCAAAAAATCTTCAATCATTTCATCCCCCCTCACTTAAATCTCAACATTTCTCAACAAAACACCACAAATGCCTACTTATATGCTTCTAGCTCTCCGTTCTGGTGGATTCTCGCAAAGTTTAAGACGGCTATCTGTTTATATCGGTGGTAGCTAGTGGATTTTGTCCCAGCAATTTCTAAACATTCGCTTACTGTTTTCTTCCTCATGTAGCAATAATGGATAATAAAGTATTTTCTGGCTCGCTTGTTCTCTATGCCATTGATGTCTTGGGCGAATATTTCCAACCCCTCACGGATTGCTTTTTCATGCTCACCGCTCAAATTCCACTGATCAGGTAAGACAAGTTCCCAAGCCTCTTCATCTATCGTAACTTGGTTTTCACTCCCTGCCATCCTCTGGAATCTCAGAAAGTAAGTCATCCGCTCTCTGACGTTCATCATCGTTTTAAACTTATCCAGCTCCATTAGTTCGCTCCTTCCACCTTGCTCAAGTGTTCTATAGCTTCCTGCTTTACTCGATATACTGTAGTCTTTGATTTATCTATTTCCTCAGCAACCTGCCAAGCGTCTAGATTATTCAAATAAAAAAGTCTTAGAACAGAACGCTCAAGCGGATTGACCAACTTATCAATCAGCCTAGATATTTCCGTTCTCTCTTCAGTAAGTCGCTCAATCCTCTGAAGCGTATCCTCTTTTAGTTTTAGAACACTTATAAGATTGTTCTCTGTCTTGTTCTCTCTGCTTGCCTGTACCCTGCTATGGCTTAGTGTTGGCTTTTTGATAATACCACCTTCCAGGGCCTCCAATTCCAAATATAAGCCTTTGATTTCCTTGCTTATCCACTTAACGCCCTCTAGTTTTTCTTTTACCCGCTCTGGTGTCATACCTCGGCCTCCTCTATGATATAATATTTTTATCGGATATATCACAAAGGAGTCAGCCCTGTGCTGGCTTTTTTTGCATTTTCTCGGCGTTCGCTCGGAGTTCAACACACATAACCCTGCCATTTGTCAGGCATATTTACTGCCACTACCTAACCAAAACCTTACCATTTTTTGGAACGCTTACCGCACCCTTTTTTGGAACGCTCTACTTACTTAAATCCTTGATATATCTAGCTTTTTTAACATTCAAACCGTCTAATATGTAGTATTTGTTTGTTTTGTAAATTGCACACTACTTCATATTGTCTCACAATCTCGAACCATTCAGCCAAAATCTATCCCCTTTTTCAATATACTTCAAAAACTTCTTATAGTGCTTATGATACCTGTCACGTTTCATATACCTTGGTCTTTCAGGGAAACCATCAAACATATATCCACCACGTCTAGGACTCCACCCTGGTTCTACCTTTCTGGCTTCTTTTAGCGCAAGCTCCCAGTAGTATTGGCAATCCGTTTTACTACGGTTCAGGGTGTGCTTGTGGATATCTAGACAAGTACCGCAACTAAAATACAAATACCGTTTATAAAGCAACCTGCACCGTCTACCACAATCAGGGCAAAGAAAGAAATATCGATTACCTCCCTTAGTTCCTGCTATTCTGTCTAATTCAAATGACTCTCCACCAAAATCAATCATTAAATTATCCAAATCAATCTCTAAACGTTGACCGTCCAACTCTGCTATACCCTTAGATATTCCTCTCAGCTTCATTGGTTTAGTGATTGTTTCTATTGCTAACTGCTTCATTATTTCCCCCTATATGGAAAAACCCAAATTGATTGGGTTCAGTAGTAGTGAAAGCACAAAAAGAGGCAATGCCCCTTTGATACTATTCTTCACTGAGTAAGCCACTTACTACCACATCACGGACAAATTGAGCTTGTTTTTCTTTGGGTAGTTGCAAAGCTTCAAGTAAAGACTCTAGAACTTGCTTGTCAGTTCCTGCAATCAACTTCTTAATGATATTCTGGAATTGTCCTTCCAAGTACTCGCAAAAATGTATCCGCTGTGCTTGTGTCGGCTGCACTGGTACTGGTGAACTATCTGCAATCAGCAAGAAGCAGGCTTCCGCGATTTGGGCGAATAACTTTGCACGCGCTTCAGGGTGTCTGTATAACTCATAGGCATTTATGCTGGTGTCTTCCGTCCGGAGCTTCTCACCTAGTTCAATCAGTTTAGGCGTATCTTCAAGACATACTGGTGTAGCATCCGCCATAAAATCGTCACGTTTGCGATTGAGTTCCTCCAGTTCCTGATCTGCCTGTTCAAAGTATGCTGGTTCTATCATGGGGCTTTCTCCTTTCTTTATTTGGTTAAAAATTGCGCTTCATCCTCTTATCTTTAATGTCTGTAATAATAAATACGTTCCCCTCTGATTGTTTTCCAATGCGACTGACTAGCTTATCATTATAGATTCTGGCCAGCTCTTTTCCGTTGTGATTGGTGTTGATGATAGTTGTGTCTCGCTTATCAAAAATCTTGAAAAGAAAGGCCTGTACCCAATTATTAGCTTCATTTTTTTGGTTGTTCATAACGCTTTCTGTTCCTAAATCATCAATAAAGAGATAGTCAACCTCAGTCAGCAACTTCAAGGCGTCATACTCTGTAAAATCACTCTGTCTATACTGCCAACCTGACTGAATGCGCGTGATAATCTCAGTAATACTGACAAAAAGCACACTCTTAGGCTCATTCCTAGACTTATAGCCCTCGTTAATGGCTTTGGCCATAGAATAGCATAAATGACTTTTGCCCGTACCTGGATTGCCCATAATTAGCGTGTTTCCTGTCATACCGTTTAGGTACTCCTTAGCTTGTTTGATAGCAAACTCCTTGGCCTCGTGTTCCTCTTTTGTCTCGGCTTTGAAAGTGCTAAAAGAGGCCTCTCTCAGCTCATTTGATACCGTACTTTCACGCGCTAGCACATCATAGGTTGAAGAGTCCAGATCATGGCCCAGGGCTTTTTCTATGCCCTCTAGCTCCGTCTGTTTGATGTTCTCCCTAGTACATTCCATGCAGTAGGGTGATGTATAACCATCTGGCTTTTTGAATTGTACTAGGTTAATCTGATGGGTTGGGCAAAGCTCATCAGTGACCTTTATTTTTTCATTGAGCTGGTCTGTATTCAGTAATTCCATTGTTTCTCCTCTCCGTCAGTAGATAAACGGATCTTGAATATCATCGTCAGACTGACCTTGTTTCTTTTGCTGAAACAGTCTCTGTTCATCTTCGACTTGTACCATGGTTCTAATACCATTCTGTCTCCAGTTCTTGAGTATTGAATTGATATAGCTAAAAGATCGCTTGCCGTTATCTGCAGCCTTGTCTATAGCAATCTTGATAACCTCTAGCTCCATACCGTCAAGAGTGAGATAGTCAGTCAGTATTTGATATTGTTGCCCATCCATAACCCCTATACGCTTTTGGTAATAGTTAGAGATTTCAGCAGTAGGAGCAGAAGAAGTTTTTTTCTCTATCTCTTCTTCTATCTCTATCTCTTTTTCTTTCTCTATCTCTGTCTTACATGTAGTTAACAATGTAAGATTGTCAGATGACATTGTAAGATTTTCCTTTTGTTCTCGTTGCTGTTTCCGATATTCTCGCATGTATGCTGCTTGGTTGGTTTCCTGCTGTACCAAGGCTTTTGCCTGCGGTAGTTCTGCGTTTTTATCTTCATCAACTTGTATTAGACCACACTTAGTAAAGTATGCCATGGTCATATCTATATCATCTTCCGATACGTCTAATTTTAGGGCTAACTCTTCCTTGAGATTGTCAAAGTAACCCTCATAGTATAAAATACAGTCACTTTCTAAGCTCTCTAGCATGAGCCTAATATAAATCACCGTCATAGTGTACCCACCAGGTACCGTTTTTAGTCTCTTGATAAAAATATTATCAAAAAATTTCTTATCAATTTTTAGCCAAAAATATATTTTAGTTTTTGCCATTCTCCACCCCCATAAACTTCCAGATGTCCGTAACTTTGTAATAGATTTTCCTAGTATCTTCTAGTGGGGGCTGGTATCGTCTTAGCCCTGCTTTTTCCCACTTTTGGAGTGTCATGTATTTTATATCTAACTCGTCCATGACTTCCTGGGCTGATATTAAGCCTGTCAGTCGTGGTTTGACTGTATCACGCGCTTCAAGGTATCTTTCCACTACCTCCAGAATGCCATGCGCTAGATCTTGCTCGCTTTCTCGGCTTAGGCTAAACATATCCGCCCACCTCCTTCAAGGTTTCTTTGTAACTTTCTAGGTCGCTGTTCATCAACACCGCTAGGCGCTTTTCTTCTTCTCGTATCTGATTGTAAAATGTTTTTGCACCGTCCAGTAGCTCCTCTTTGTTAGCTGGGATAAAATATCCTCTAAATGTCCCATGGCGAACCCCAACAATAGGAACACTATGGCGCGTGATTAGACGGCTGATAATATCTTGCACGGTTCTTTCTGCTAGCTTAGTGATCAGGCTGATTTCTGCCCCTGTTATGGAGTTCTCAGCCCCTATCTTGATTAGTCTTAATACTCTCTTATCATTCTCTGATAGGCTCATTCAGTTCCTCCTCTCCTTTGCTTTTATTCACAAAGGTTATTTGTCCGCTCGCTCCCCCTTGCAAAATATCTTTTTGAGTTTCTATGATTGTATCCAAGGTTTTCAAAATAGCTGTCTTAGTCTCTAAATCAAACGCTTGTTTTGTCAACAAGCCCATAGTTACAGCTAACTTTGTTGCATTGTCCATACACGTAGCTAGAAAAATCTCTTTAGTAAAATAAGGTTCATCTGGTATTTTTTCACTATCAAGGTATATCTTCACTATGTAACTCATTTCATCCCTCCGTAAACTCTTACCCCTGCAAGCTGGATATATCGCCCATATTCAGGGTTTAAATCCTCGCTAGGTGTTTCTATCGTCTGTTGGTTTTCTCGCTCAAATTGGGCGCTTTTTTTGCGGTCTAGGTGGTTTATATAAAGCAGTAAGCCAATCAATACCACCATAGAGACAACCGCTTGTGTATTGGTCAAATCTAATTCATTCATGTCATGCCCTCGCTTTGTAATTCTTGATATAGTCCACTTGTTTAGGTTGTTCCATATTCAGCAAGTCGTCTTCGGCTTGTGCCATTTCTTTAATATCTTTAGTCATGGTATGCCTCCAGCTCTTTAGCGTCGTCATTGTTCAAAAGCAAAAAGGCTATTTCATTTAGACGATCGTATAGCTTTTCATTCTGGGCGTATGCTGTATCAGTGTATTTTTTAGCAAGCCATAAGAACATGGTTGTATCTTTCTGTAGTGCAAACTCAAGCCCTTCAAGAGCTAGGTTATTCATTTCTAAAACATTCATGATGTCGGTTAATTCGTTCCCTAATTCTGCTAGTTTCTTAGCCGATAATAGAACTTGTTGGCTTGATGTTGCTTTTTTTGTTGTCATGTTTTTTACCTCTTTTTCTATCTTTTTATACTTGCAACGATGGCTTTTTAATACTTTTTTTCTTGCCTACAGCCCCACGCTCAGACTCGCCAAATTGAAAGCGTGAGAAAGTACCAGTTTTAAGAGTTGGCGCTCTCCGTATGGTCAAATTGCCCTAAATATGCTATAATCTAGGTATAAATCTTTACTAAAACCTCTTTGATAATAGCTTGCCTGCTTTTTGTTAAATTCGTTTTAGTGTTAGTGTGAAAGGCTTTGCTGATTGGTCTCGGTAAGCCTTTTTTGTTGCTCTCACGCGCTTCTTTGGCGTGTTTTTTTATTTCTGAATGCCATAGCCTTGATTTCTTGGTAACTCATATTCAAGCCAATCATGGCTATTACCATATCCTCAAATGCTTGGTATTGCTCCAGCTCGTCACTGGTCAAGCTATCAATGCCATTGTATCCCCCACGTTCTTCCCTTAACTGCTTAGCGTTCCTGTCGGTTACTGCCTTCAGTAGCAAGTTGTTCATGGTGCTATGCGCGTGCTTTGGGGCATTAGTCCATGTCTCAATACTGTCATGCAGTGTTTTTCTTTTTGGCTTTTCTAGCTCCCTCTGCATACGAAACTTAGAAAGTTCCTCACGCATTTCAAAGAATGCTTTGACTAGGTTCATCTTAAAACGCCTTACTGGTTCGGTGTTCTTTAAGTAAGTGATCAGCAAAGTAGCTTGTTGTTCATTTAAGCGATAGATTTTCATTGGTCGCCCTCGCCCATCTAATTTACGGATTTCAAATCCGATTATTCCGTAGCTTTCAAAATCCTCTTGATGATTTCTTATTAAGCTTTGTACTGTATCGTGTTTAACCTCAGCGCATTCAGCAATGATCTCGCTTGTAGTATACGGCTCTTTCTTGCCGTCCATGTAAACAATGTTCATGGTGTCCCTCCTAATCTTCAACGGTAAGTAGTTCGTCAATGGTAACGCCTAGATACTCGGCTACCTTTTGCAAGGTTTCAATATCTGGGCGCTTTGTGCGTTCATAGTATAGTGATATGAGTGCGCTTTTTGATATGCCTGTTTCCTTGTGAACGTCACTAACTTTTTTACGTTGTTTTGCTAATATGACACGAAAATTATTGTTCATATCGTCAACCCCTCTCGTTATTATTCTATGCAATAATTATCGCATAGAATAATAATAACCAATAAAAAATAAATTGTCAACAAAAAAATTATTCTTTGCGATAATTTTTTATTGTGTATTTCAGAAGATAATTGTAAAATGTATCTAAGGAGGGATGGTTGTGATAAAAAATAATTTAGCAAATATCTTGAAGACAAAAGAAAAAACAGCTGCATGGCTATCAGTTAAAACTGGAATAACTCCAGCAGCCTTGTCTAAAATTGTTAATAACAGCAGTACAAAAATAGATTACATAACATTAAATAAAATTTGTTTGGCGCTAAAAATAGAACCAAAGGATTTTTTTGACTTTTTACCCTATGATTACGAAGTAGAAAGTATATACGATAATAAAGATATAAAAGTTTCTCTAAAATCATTTGAATTAGATGAAAAGCCTAACAGTTCTCAAATAGAGAGTTTGGATTTTTATCAGCATCAAGCAGATAATATAGATATTGAAGTTAGTTGTGATTTTGGGTTAGAAGTTAATTTTATGAATACCCCAATGGGAGATAATTTTAGTATCTGGTATATTTCAGCTTACTTTTATGATTTGGATTATAATTCATTTACTGTTAGCATAGATATTGATGATGATAGTATAGGCTTTCTAAAAAAATACATTGCACCATATGATAAGGGCGAATTATTTAAAATAATTAAGCGTGAAATAATTTCAAAAATTCAATCCAATTATTTCGATTGGTTCGAAAATCAATATGGAAAAGTTAGTAAAGAAGAATATGGATTTTTAAAATCATTAAATTGGTGGATTGGTGAAGGTACTCAGGATTACAAAGTGAATGATGAAGATATTCAAATAATGATTGATATTGAAAAGAAAGACTAACCCACGCGCCACAATGTTCAACAATCCTGAAGCGCGTGCTTTCTCGTGGTTCGCTCGTGCTTAAACTAAAAACCCCATTGTTGAGCATTTTGTTGATGTCAACAAATGTCAACTACTCACAATATTTTAGAAAGGATCTCATGAACGAATTACAATTCTTAATCTATACTGCTGAAAACGATAGCGAGACAGCTAGTGTCATCATCAAAGGCGAAACAATTTGGGCTAGTCAGAAAGAAATGGCTCGCTTGTTTGATGTCGGTGTTCCTGCAATTAGTAAACACCTAAAAAATATCTTTGAAGAGGGCGAATTAGAAGAAAAAGCAACTATTTCCAAAATGGAAACAGTTCAAATAGAGGGTAGTCGTGAAGTTGTACGCCAAGTTGATTTCTATAACCTTGACGCCATCATTTCAGTTGGTTACCGTGTCAATTCCCAAAAAGCTACGAGATTTAGACAGTGGGCTACTTCGGTACTTCGTGAGTACATGATAAAAGGGTTCGCCATGGATGACAACCGTCTGAAACAAGGCGAAAACTTGCTGGAAAAAGACTATTTCCGTGAGCTCTTGGAGCGCGTGCGCTCTATCCGAGCTAGTGAGCGTCGTATATGGTTACAGATTACAGATATTTTTGCAGAAATCTCTATTGACTATGACCCACAAAGTACATTGACTAAGCAATTCTATGCTGATGTACAGAATAAGTTTCATTATGCAATCACTGGCCAAACTGCTGCGGAAATTATCTACACGAAAGCAGACCATACAAAAGACAACATGGGACTGACAACATGGAAAAACTCCCCTAACGGTCGCATACTGCAAGCAGATACTCAAATAGCAAAGAATTACCTTTCAGAAACAGAAATCCGTTCCCTTGAAAGAGGAATATCTAGCTATTTTGATTACCTGGAAAGACAGATAGAACAGCGAAAAGCTCAGACAATGCAACAACTAGCCCAAAGCATTGACCGCTTTTTAACTTTCCAAGAATACGATATTTTAGAAGGTCATGGGAAAATCACTTCCAAGGTTGCGAAAGATAAAGCAAAAGCAGAATACCAGCTATTCAACAAAACCCAAAAGATAAACTCGGATTTTGAAAAAACTTTAAAACGGCTAACTGACGATAAAAAACTTTAAATACAGGCCTGCTTACTATAAACAAGCCCATAATAGCCCTATATCCGCCTTGTTTCCAACTCTGGTATTATTTACCGCCTGACTCTTTAAAATCGAATACAGGGCAATCTGTGAAGCCCTAGCATGATATAAAACCTTTTTGATAATGGCTTGCCTGCTGATGTATTTTAGAAAGGTTTATCATCATGAAAATAACTGAAGTTATAAAAAAAGACGGTAGTAAAGTTTACCGTGCTAATGTATATCTAGGAGTTGACCAGGTAACAGGAAAGAAAGTTAAAACTAAGGTAACGGGGCGGACACAAAAGGAAGTTAAGCAGAAAGCTACTCAAGAAAAAATTGCTTTTCAGAAAGCAGGATCTACTAGACAAAAGGCTAGCACCATAAAAAACTATCAAGAATTAGCCAATCTCTGGTTAGAAAGTTATAAGAATACGGTTAAGCCAAACACTCAAGGCAATGTTAGAAAGTTAATTGATAATCATATATTGCCTATTTTGGGGGCTTATAAGCTCGATAAGCTCACTACTCCACTTATCCAGTCTATTATCAACGAACTTGCTGACAAGACCAATAGAGGGGAAAAAGGGGCTTTTCTACATTATGACAAGATACACGCTTTAAACAAACGTATCTTACAGTATGGCGTAACCATGCAAGCTATACCGTCCAATCCTGCGCGTGATGTTGTTTTACCTCGTAACACTCAGAAAGCAAAGCGCCAAAAGGTAAAACACTTTGAAAATCAAGAACTAAAAAAATTTCTTGGTTATCTCGATAATTTAGATACTCATAGATACCGTTATTACTATGAGACAACACTCTATAAGTTCCTATTGGCTACTGGTTGCCGTATCAACGAAGCTTTAGCTCTTTCCTGGTCTGATATAGATTTAGATAATGCCGTGGTACATGTCACCAAAACACTAAATCGTGATTTAGAAATTAATAGCCCAAAATCTAAGGCTAGTCATCGGGATATAGATATAGATCAAGCGACTGTTAGCATGCTAAAACAGTACAAACTACGCCAAACTAAAGAGGCCTGGAAGATAAGACAACGTGAAAGCGTGGTATTTTCTGACTTCATTCATGAGTATCCTAGCAGTTCAAGACTTAAAAGAAGACTGCAAACACATTTTAAGCGTGCTGACGTTCCTAACATTGGCTTTCACGGATTCCGTCACACTCACGCTAGTCTCTTGCTTAACTCTGGAATACCATACAAGGAACTCCAGTACCGCCTAGGTCATTCCACTTTATCAATGACCATGGATATATACAGCCACCTCTCAAAAGAGAACGCAAAAAAAGCAGTATCATTCTACGAAACTGCACTAAAAGCACTATAGGGGGAGCAAAAAGGGGAGCAAATTTAAAAATCAACATTTCAAGACAAAGTAAAAATCCAATAGCAACAGGATTTTTGTTAGATTTATTTTGAAAAAGGCCGATTTTGTAGTATAATAGTACGGTGTGAAAAAATCTGAAAAATGAGAAAGGATAAGGGATATGAAACAAGTTTTTCTCTCTACAACAACTGAATTTAAAGAGATAGATACGCTTGAACCGGGTACTTGGATCAATCTCGTTAATCCGACTCAAAATGAATCACTCGAAATCGCTAACGCCTTCGATATTGATATCGCTGACCTTCGAGCACCGCTCGATGCGGAAGAAATGTCTCGTATTACCATTGAAGACGAATATACCCTGATTATCGTAGACGTGCCGGTCACAGAGGAAAGAAATAACCGCACCTACTACGTCACCATCCCGCTTGGTATTATCATCACTGAGGAAACCATTATCACTACGTGTTTGGAACCATTACCGGTCCTCGATGTCTTTATCAACCGTCGCTTGCGTAATTTCTATACCTTCATGCGTTCGCGTTTTATCTTTCAGATTCTTTATCGCAATGCAGAGCTTTACCTAACAGCCCTTCGTTCGATTGACCGTAAGAGTGAACAAATCGAAAGTCAACTGCATCAATCAACTCGTAATGAAGAATTGATTGAGCTCATGGAATTGGAAAAAACCATTGTCTATTTCAAGGCCTCCCTCAAAACCAATGAGCGCGTGATTAAGAAATTGACTAGCTCAACCAGCAATATCAAGAAATACCTTGAGGACGAAGACCTGCTTGAAGATACCCTGATTGAAACCCAACAGGCCATTGAGATGGCAGACATTTATGGAAACGTCTTGCATTCTATGACGGAGACCTTCGCCTCTATCATTTCCAACAACCAGAACAACATCATGAAAACCTTGGCCCTTGTGACCATCGTTATGTCCATCCCAACCATGGTCTTTTCTGCCTACGGGATGAACTTTAAGGATAATGAAATCCCCCTAAACGGTGAACCGAATGCCTTCTGGTTAATCGTCTTTATCGCCTTTGCTATGAGTGTCTCACTCACTCTCTATCTCATCCATAAAAAATGGTTCTAAGAGGAATACTTATGTCTCAGATTGATCTACAAAAATTAACAAAGAAAAACCAAGAGTTTGTCCACATCGCTACCCAACAATTCATCAAAGATGGAAAAACAGACGCTGAAATCAAGGCTATTTTTGAGGAAGTCATTCCCAAAATCCTTGAAGGGCAAGCCAAGGGTACGACTGCTCGCTCCCTCTATGGCGCGCCAACTCATTGGGCTCATAGTTTCACTGTCAAAGAGCAGTACGAAAAAGAGCATCCAAAAGAAAATGATGATCCAAAACTGATGATTATGGACTCAGCTCTTTTCATCACTAGCCTCTTTGCCCTCGTCAGCGCCCTCACAACTTTCTTTGCGGCAGATCAGGCTTTTGGCTATGGATTTGTCACTCTCCTATTAGTTGGACTGGTTGGTGGATTTGCCTTCTACTTGATGTACTACTTCGTTTACCAATATTATGGACCAGATATGGACCGCAGTCAACGTCCACCTTTCTGGAAATCTGTACTAGTTATCCTAGCTTCTATGTTCCTTTGGTTGCTTGTCTTCTTTGCAACAAGCTTCCTACCAGCTAGCCTTAACCCAGTCCTTGCTCCAGTGCCACTGGCTATTATCGGAGCAGCCCTCCTAGCCCTTCGCTTCTATCTCAAGAAACGCTTGAATATCCGTAGCGCAAGTGCAGGACCAACACGCTATTAAGAAGAACGATAAAAGCAACTGCAGGTGCGGTTGCTTTTTCACTTACTTTTTTGATTTTAAAGTATTCTTCTGACATCCCACATGGATTTCTCTTATCTTTTGTGATAAAATAGGCTCAATCTATTTCTAGGAGGATAAGATATGATTTCTACTATTGGTATTGTGAGCTTGTCTAGTGGCATTATCGGAGAGGACTTTGTCAAACACGAAGTGGACTTGGGTGTCCAACGTCTTAAGAACCTAGGAGTCAATCCTATCTTTTTACCTCATTCTCTAAAAGGCTTAGACTTTATCAAGGACCATCCTGAAGCTCGTGCAGAGGATTTGATTCATGCCTTTTCTGATGATAGCATCGACATGATCCTATGCGCCATTGGTGGAGACGATACCTATCGCTTGCTACCCTACCTCTTTGAAAATGACCAACTACAAAAGGTTATCAAACAAAAGATTTTTCTTGGCTTCTCGGATACAACCATGAACCATCTCATGTTGCATAAACTAGGAATCAAGACTTTTTATGGTCAATCCTTTTTAGCAGACATTTGTGAATTAGACAAAGAAATGCTAGCCTATAGCCTTCACTACTTCAAAGAATTGATTGAGACGGGAAGAATCTCAGAAATCCGCCCTAGTGACGTTTGGTATGAGGAAAGGACTGACTTCAGTCCCAAGGCTCTGGGGACACCTCGTGTCAGGCATGCAAATACCGGTTTTGAGTTGTTGCAAGGAAATGCCCAGTTCGAGGGAAAAATCCTCGGTGGTTGCCTCGAATCCCTCTACGATATCTTTGACAACTCTCGATACACAGATAGCACGGACCTCTGCCAAAAGTACAAACTTTTCCCTGACTTATCAGACTGGGAAGGAAAACTCCTCTTGCTAGAAACAAGCGAAGAAAAGCCTGAGCCAGAAGACTTCAAAAAGATGTTGCGGACTTTAAAGGACACTGGCATATTCGCGGTCATCAGTGGACTACTGGTCGGAAAACCTATGGATGAAACTTTCTATGACGACTATAAAGAGGCACTATTGGATATTATTGACAGCAATATCCCGATTGTCTATAATCTGAATATCGGCCACGCAACTCCAAGAGCCATTGTTCCCTTTGGAGTCCACGCCCATGTAGATGCAAAGGAGCAAATCATTCGCTTTGACTATAACAAAAAATAAATAGTTTCTCTATTTTTGTGCTTTTGTATTCGTTTTCGTTACAATTTGTATCTGAATTTATTGCATTTCGCTAATTTCTATGATATCCTTTTGAAGGAGGTGTATATGACAAAACAAAAAATTAATCGAATCGTAGGTTCTATTGGTGCCTTTATTGGAATTATAGTATTTATTGCCTACATACCTCAAATTATCGCTAATTTACAGGGAAATAAAGCTCAACCATTTCAACCTTTATCAGCTGCTATATCTTGCTTAATCTGGGTTATTTATGGATGGACAAAGGAACCTAAGAAGGATTGGATACTAATCATTCCAAATTCAGCTGGTGTTATTTTAGGTGGAATCACTTTTTTGACTTCACTCTAACAAATCTAATAGTATATATAAAAAGCTGGGAAAAATTTCTCAGCTTTTTTCTATATTCTCAGATATGCTAGTTACCTGTACACACTAATTCCTGCTTTTCCATTCACAATCATTCTCGTGGTCATCAACTAGCCCTGCAGCCTGTAGAAAAGACAAGACAGCGACTGGTCCTGTGAACTTGAAGCCTCGTTTTTTGAGATCTTTGGCTAATTTCTCAGACAAAGGTGTTTTAGCTGGGGCTTGGCGGTAATCGGGAACATCGTTAACAATCGTTTTCCCCTCAACAAAAGACCAAAGATAGGCATCAAAAGAGCCATGGTCTTCCTGTAGTCGTAGAAAGGCTTGGGCGTTAGCGCGTGTAGCAAAAATCTTGGCTCTATTTCGGATGATGGCTGGATTATCCAGCAAGTCTTCCAATTCAGTATCGGTCATTTCTGCGACCGCTTGAATTTGATAGCCATAAAATGCTTCTCGGAAAGCTTGACGTTTGTTGAGCACCGTTTCCCAAGACAGACCATGTTGAGGCGGTAAGTTTGCTAGTCAAGGAGTAAAACGACGAAGATTAGCATTTACTTCCGCCCATGCGATAGCTGTCCGTGATTGACAAGTGCTAGCACGCAGACAGAACGGAGATAGCGAACCGCTGAGTGTGTCGCTCTGCTCGTAAAAGCTTAGAAACCTTTGAACGAAAGGGATAATGAAAGCCTTGATTGCAAGGCTTTTTGCTTTATGGTGGGTAAGTATCAGAGTGAGAAAATTTTTGGAATGAGTAGAAGTGATAGCTAGAAATTATCAGTTTCTATTTCCATTTACCCTGTGGGTACGTGTTTGTTTCCATTGACAAGGAGTTTGTGGGAATAGAAATGTACCCACCTTGTTTGAATCAAGTGAAGTGTAGTTGAAGGAAATCTGTTGAAAGCAATACTTCATTTTACCGAATAAGTAATAATTTAGGCAACTTCAAATCGATTAAAAAAAACTATTTTAAAGGTTAAGAGTAGACAAAAATTGTCCACTCTTTTTTGCAAACTCAATTTATCAATAAATGAAATGAGGGAATGTAAAATGAAATATTTTGAGGTTGAGTTAGAAAATCCTGATGAATTTTTAAAACTACAAACAGAAGATTTTGTGAAAGCTAATCGCTTGCTACTAAGGAAGATAATCCAGAGCGTTACAGTCTATGAAGAAAACTTCGTCATATCCTTTAAATCTGGCATCGAATTGGAAGTATGAGTCTCATTCCATAACTTTTATATTGAACATATCATCTTGTTGTGTTATACTATAAATTGATATAAACAAAGATGTAGGAGGAACCGAAACTATGACAGCCTCAATGCGTTTAAGATAAGCTGGCAATAAAAAAAGCAGAATCTATACCCGATGATAGGCTTTTTTGTTGTGCTTATTTATACGATATTGAGCATTCATTAGTTACGGTGAGGATATTGGTTATTTAACTATACCTTTATTTAACTATGTCTTTAATATGAATGTTTCCAAATTGTATGTATGCAGACCAAAAGCCACATTGTGGGGTTTGGCCTGCATTTTTTATTGCCTAGAATGCTATTCAAAATAGAAATTCAAGCAAAATAATATGCAGGAGATAATATAAATGGAAAAATACAACAATTGGAAACGAAAATTTTATGCAATATGGGCAGGGCAAGCAGTATCATTAATCACTAGTGCCATCCTGCAAATGGCGATTATTTTTTACCTTACAGAAAAAACAGGATCTGCGATGGTCTTGTCTATGGCTTCATTAGTAGGTTTTTTACCCTATGCGATTTTGGGACCTGCCATTGGTGTGCTAGTGGATCGTCATGATAGGAAGAAGATAATGATTGGTGCCGATTTAATTATCGCAGCAGCTGGTGCAGTGCTTGCTATTGTTGCATTCTGTATGGAGCTACCTGTCTGGATGATTATGATAGTATTGTTTATCCGTAGCATTGGAACAGCTTTTCATACCCCAGCACTCAATGCGGTTACACCACTTTTAGTACCAGAAGAACAGCTAACGAAATGCGCAGGCTATAGTCAGTCTTTGCAGTCTATAAGCTATATTGTTAGTCCGGCAGTTGCAGCACTCTTATACTCCGTTTGGGATTTAAATGCTATTATTGCCATCGACGTATTGGGTGCTGTGATTGCATCTATTACGGTAGCAATTGTACGTATACCTAAGCTGGGTAATCAAGTGCAAAGTTTAGAACCAAATTTCATAAGGGAGATGAAAGAAGGAGTTGTGGTTCTGAGACAAAACAAAGGATTGTTTGCCTTATTACTCTTAGGAACACTATATACTTTTGTTTATATGCCAATCAATGCACTATTTCCTTTAATAAGCATGGAACACTTTAATGGAACGCCTGTGCATATTTCTATTACGGAAATTTCCTTTGCATTTGGGATGCTAGCAGGAGGCTTATTATTAGGAAGATTAGGGGGCTTCGAAAAGCATGTATTACTAATAACAAGTTCATTTTTTATAATGGGGACCAGTTTAGCCGTTTCGGGAATACTTCCTCCAAATGGATTTGTAATATTCGTAGTTTGCTGTGCAATAATGGGGCTTTCGGTGCCATTTTATAGCGGTGTGCAAACAGCTCTTTTTCAGGAGAAAATTAAGCCTGAATATTTAGGACGTGTATTTTCTTTGATCGGAAGTATCATGTCACTTGCTATGCCAATTGGGTTAATTCTTTCTGGATTCTTTGCTGATAAAATCGGTGTAAATCATTGGTTTTTACTATCAGGTATTTTAATTATTGGCATTGCTATAGTTTGCCAAATGATAACTGAGGTTAGAAAATTAGATTTAAAATAAACAATATTGGAGGAAATGTTATGGAATTAATATTAAAAGCAAAAGACATTCGTGTGGAATTCAAAGGACGCGATGTTTTAGATATAAATGAATTAGAAGTATATGATTATGACCGTATTGGTTTAGTAGGAGCAAATGGTGCTGGAAAAAGCACTTTACTCAGGGTACTTTTAGGAGAATTAACTCCCCCAGGATGTAAAATGAATCGTCTGGGTGAACTTGCCTATATTCCCCAGTTGGACGAAGTAACTCTGCAGGAGGAAAAAGATTTTGCACTTGTAGGCAAGCTAGGTGTTGAGCAATTAAATATACAGACTATGAGCGGTGGTGAAGAAACAAGGCTTAAAATAGCACAGGCCTTATCGGCACAGGTTCATGGTATTTTAGCGGATGAACCTACGAGCCATTTAGACCGTGAAGGAATTGATTTTCTAATAGGACAGCTAAAATATTTTACAGGTGCACTGTTAGTTATTAGCCATGACCGCTATTTTCTTGATGAAATAGTAGATAAAATATGGGAACTGAAAGATGGCAAAATCACTGAGTATTGGGGAAACTATTCTGATTATCTTCGTCAGAAAGAGGAAGAACGTAAGAGCCAAGCTGCAGAATACGAACAATTTATTGCGGAACGTGCCCGATTGGAAAGGGCTGCGGAGGAAAAGCGAAAACAGGCTCGTAAAATAGAACAGAAGGCAAAAGGTTCTTCAAAGAAAAAAAGTACTGAAGACGGAGGGCGTTTAGCTCATCAAAAATCAATAGGAAGTAAGGAAAAAAAGATGTATAATGCTGCTAAAACCCTAGAGCACAGGATTGCGGCCTTAGGAAAAGTAGAAGCTCCGGAAGGCATTCGCAGAATTCGTTTCAGGCAAAGTAAAGCATTGGAGCTCCATAATCCATACCCTATAGTCGGTGCAGAAATTAATAAAGTATTTGGGGATAAGGCTCTGTTTGAAAATGCATCTTTTCAAATTCCGTTAGGAGCAAAAGTGGCGTTAACTGGTGGTAATGGAATCGGAAAAACAACTTTAATCCAAATGATCTTAAACCATGAAGAAGGAATTTCTATTTCGCCTAAGGCAAAAATAGGTTACTTTGCACAGAATGGTTACAAGTACAACAGTAATCAGAATGTTATGGAGTTTATGCAGAAGGATTGTGACTACAATATATCAGAAATTCGTTCAGTGCTAGCATCTATGGGGTTCAAACAGAACGATATTGGAAAAAGTTTATCTGTTTTAAGCGGTGGAGAAATTATAAAATTGTTGCTTGCTAAAATGCTCATGGGTAGATATAACATCCTAATAATGGATGAACCCAGTAACTTCCTTGACATACCAAGTTTAGAGGCTTTGGAAATACTAATGAAGGAGTACACCGGAACTATCGTGTTTATCACCCACGATAAACGATTACTCGAAAATGTAGCAGATGTAGTTTATGAAATTAGAGATAAGAAAATAAATCTGAAACATTAAATTTAAGGTAGTCGCTGGTCAGTATAGTCTGTTCTGGTTGGCGACTCCATTGTTAAAGAGTATAAAGACTTTAGATTTTATGAATATTAAAAATAGGAACAGTCAATTGAACTGCTCCTATTTTTCTGCTAAATATATTGTAGTTTTCTTATATGTATAATGATAGATTAGCGGATTCTCATCTACGGTACTTACTTCAAATATGAAGAAGTGATCGCGGTTATCTCTGGACTTTTCCTTATTGAGGACAAAGTAATTCTTACGTGAAGTCGCCATTGTTTTTAGGATATCATCAGTTAGGAAGGTCAATGGAATATTCATGTTAGAGTAGCGGTAGAAGTCACGTTCAAAATCTTGGTAGCTCTCGCTATAATAGTCCATTTGTAGGTGATTACGCTGAAACTCAAGCTGATTCATAGAGCACCTCCTCGACAAGTTCAATACTAATAATGTCTTTTAATTTCAAATTGATGTGACCTGTTGTAGTTTTTATCAAAATGAAATCTTTGGTCAGACTTGGTATTGTTCCAGTGTAGGAAACACGCTTGTTTTTTTCAATCACTTGAATGCGTGTGCGTAGCTGCCCGGCGTATACTTGACTGAGGAGTAATAATTTCTTCTCTAGTGATAAGTCAGACATGTACGTTACTTTGTTTGTATCATCAGAGAGTGCTGATGCATGTTCAGATAGGAAAAAGCCCATCCATTTTTGCATCTTTGTATCCTGGTACTCTCTTGCTGATTGAAATGGTAAATATGAACGGTCAATCATATCAAATCCTTTCTATGCAGAGGCAAGGGTATTTTTATCAAATTGAATCGTAAAACCTTGAATTCCCCCACCTGTGTAACATTCTTTAAAGCGATTGATTACCTCAGTATAGATTATCACAGATGAGCTTGTTGGCTTAATGCTAAATGTAAATTCCAATGGTAATCGGTTTTCAGATTTAGCATGTACTAGTCGTATCGATATTTCAGTTGTTTTGAGTTTTCTCTGACGAAGTTTTGAAGTTGCTGTTTCAACGATTCCATGTAAAAATCTTTCAAGCATTTCAATATCATTACATCCTTTGCTACGGATTTCTGAAAATTGTACTGTATTTTTTTCTTGTTTCATTTTAATCCCTCCAATCCACCCGCGGAATGACCACCGATAAGTTTACTGCGTTCAATATTTCTGGAACCTTCAGTTAGGACGGTTCCTTTTTGTATGGCTAAAAAACCAAACTGTTCTCTGACAACATCAATAGCTGTCTGAAGTCTATTATCTTTTTCAATTTGTTCTACATCATCAAAGAGTGATAGTAGAGTATAGCTTTCATCTACGAAGCCACTATAAGATACACCAATTTGTCTCACTGCACCAGAGGTGTATTTTTTCGGAATAATACAAGTACATGACTCACCATTGTTTTGGGGAGATTTGCGGGTTCAATTTTATTCTGAGCATTTATAGATTTTTTCATCTCAGTCCTAGAATAGCCAATATGAATAGAAACGACAGTAGTCAATACTAGGGCTACTGTTCCGTTCCACAGTATCATTTAAAAATCATTTTCACACCCTTTCGTCTATTAGTATAGAAGAAAGCTCTCAGCACAGCCTGATAGGTTTCCATACACAACAACTCAAACAATGCTTGGTCATCATGGAGGGGTTGACCCCACTCCTCATCATGATAGGCAATGTAGAGCGGATTGGTCACCTTGACCCACGAACAACGTTTTGTCATGCTCTGCTCCTATTTGACCAACATTTTAAGGGCCGACTTGATATAGTTCTCAGCTGTATCTGTCGTTCCTTCAAAGAATTTCTTGATTTTCTTGAGTTCGGTCGCCTTGTATCCCAGTGCCAACATGGCTTCCATAGCTTCTTCCAATTCTTGGTTTTCAGCGCTTGCTTGCACTGCGACCTTAGCAGGAAGGTCATCTCCAGCAACTACTACCTTGCCTTCCAAGTCCAGCACCATCTGCTGGGCTGTTTTCTTGCCAATTTTAGGGAACTTGGTCAAGTAGGTAATATTCTTGGTTTCGATGGCTTGAACCAAGCCAGCATTGTCATCAGCAGCGATAATAGCAAGAGCTGATACAGGACCAATCCCAGAGACCGAAATCAGACTGAGAAAGAGCTTTTTCTCGTCTTCTGAGCGAAATCCATAAAGCAGATGAGCGTCCTCACGCACGACTTGATGCACATAAATTTGAGTTTCTTGGTTGACCTGTCCTGAGTAAGCATAGGGATTAGCCACATGCAGGATATAACCGATACCATTGATTTCAATAACAATGTATTTGGCAGTGATTTTGGTAATGATTCCTTTTAAATATTCGTACATAGTTTTCCTTTTAGTTTAATATTTCCCCAACTCACGGAGACTGGTGTGATTTTCCTGAATACGTCGGAACATCTTTTCCATATCCGACTTGGTGAAGTGCACCAAAACAGGACGTCCGTGGGGACAGTTGTAGGGATTATCACACTGAGAGAGCTGATAGAGGAGTTGTCTAGCTGAATGGTCATCGATACGATGGTTGGCCTTGATAGACCGCTTGCAGGACATCATAATGGCCAGCTCTGCTCGATATTTCTTGATAGAAACTTCCTTGGTCAAGAGTAGCATATCACACATCTCATAGATGCCTGACTCAATCTCTTCTTCTGCCATCCAAATAGGATGTTCGCGTAAGATGAATTGATTTTCTCCGTACTCTGCTAGAAAGACCCCAACTTCCTCCAAAAGTGCCATTCTTTCCTTGAGACGCAGGGCATCATCCGCTGGAAATTCAAAGATGTAGGGCACTAGAAGTTGCTGCTGACTCTGGTCAACATTGCCAATGCTTTCACGGTACTCCTCGTACTTAACCCGTTCCTGAGCCGCATGTTGGTCTATGATGTAGAGTCCATCTCGCCCTTGGGCAAAGAGATAAGTCCCGTGCATTTGCCCGAAAAATTCCAACTCTGGGAAGCTTGATGATTCTTCTCGCTCCAGCTTGTCATAGGCCTTATCCAGACTGGCTAAATCTAACTCTGGATGATCTAGCTGGTCGTAGTTAGCAGGCTTTCTCTCTGCAAAATGCAGTTTTGCTGGCTTGGTCAATCGGTCCAAGGTTTCCTTGGCAAACAGGGTCAAATCCTGTCCTTCATCAGTCAATTCAACCTGATAATCAGCCACCTCAGCTTGGCTAGGTCTTGTCGGCTCAGTTTGCTCATAGTAGAGCGTATTTTCTTTGAGTGGGAGAATAGTTTGCTCCACCTTCTCACGATTGCGCACGGTCGATTTAGCAAGATTTTCCAAGGCATCTGGAATCAAGGTTTGTTCCTTGAGACTATTTGCAATAGCTTCTGAAACCAAGGTCATCAGTTCTTTTTCCTTGGAAATCCGCACCTCTTGCTTGGTCGGATGCACATTGACATCCGCTAGATAGGGGTCAATATGGATATGAATGACAGCCAGTGGAAAACGCCCCACCATGAGCTTACTACCATAACCGTCAAGAATAGCACGATTGAGTAAAAAGTTCTTGATATAACGGCCATTGATGAAGAGACTGATATAATTGCGATTGGCCCGAGTTAACTCAGGCAAGGACACAAAACCTGAAATTTCGAAATCCAGGTCAGAATTCTCAATTTCAATCATCTTCTTAGCACTCGCCAAACCGTAAATCCCTGCGATAGCTTGGCGCAATTGACCTGTTCCCGCTGTTCGCGTCATTTCCTTGCCATCACTAATCAAGCTGAAAGAAATCTCAGGATGGGCCAAGCCCAGACGGTTGACAATATCAATGATATGAGATAGCTCCGCTTGCTGGCTCTTCATATACTTGAGACGGGCAGGCGTGTTAAAGAAGAGATCCTCCACACAAACCTTGGTTCCCACAGGACTAGTCGCTGGGATGACTTCTTCAACTTCTCCCCCACGCGCAACGAGCTTAGTCCCATGACTTGCGCCCTCAACTGCTGTCAAAAGAGTTAAAACGCTGACGGATGCGATAGAAGGCAAAGCTTCACCACGAAAACCAAGTGTCCGAATCCGAAAGAGGTCTGCTTGATTTTTTATCTTACTGGTCGCATGACGACGCAGGGCCAATTCCACCTCATCGTGGGCAATTCCATGTCCATTATCTGTGATTTGGATTTTCTTGAGACCTGCTTCCTCAATCTCAATGATAATCTGGTTAGAGCCAGCGTCAATGGCATTTTCTACCAGCTCCTTAACAACGCTAGCTGGACGCTCGATAACCTCCCCAGCTGCAATCTGGTTTGCCAGCACCTCTGGCAATTCAATAATATGAGACATCTTTCAGCCCCTTTCTGTATCTATTTTTCTAGAAATTGATTAGTGCTATTATACCATATTTCAGAAAGGACAGAAAAGCAAGCACCACATAGGAACCAAATCCCTCCACATAGACAAAGTCCCTTGCAAGGGAGCATAAAATAGTGGTATACTCAATAAAAATCAAAGAGCAAACTAGAAAGCTAGGCGTAGACAGTACTTTAGTACGGCAAGACGACGCTGACGTAGTTTGAATTTGATTTTTGAAGAGTATTAATAAAGGTGTACAAGAAGTGAGATTAATTTTGTATGAAAAACAAGGAGAGACGTTTATGAAAGTAGAACTACAGATTAGCGAGACTTACGAGGAAGAAAAGCTGATTGTTCAAGCACCTCAAGAAACCGAAAAAGTTCAGAAAGTCATCGAATTTGCACAAAATCTGGACCGAAGAGAAAAAATCAAAGGGAAAATCGAAAATCAGGTCTATCTCGTTGAGATTGGCAAGATTCAACGCTTTTATATCGAGAATCGGAAGGTTCTAGCAGAAACTGAATCTCAGACCTACACCATTGATTTACGACTCTATCAGGTCCTTGAAGTCTTACCAACCAATTTTATCCAAATTTCCCAATCAGAAATCATCAATATCAACTCCATCTCTCATCTCAAGCTAACTCCCAACGGTCTGGTAGAAATCTTTCTAAAAAACGAAAGCTTCACCTACTCTTCACGCCGTTACCTAAAAACCATCAAGGAGAAATTAGAACTATGAAAAAACAAATCTTTCACGATGCTGCTGCTGGTATTCTCATCGGCCTCATCCTATCTATTATCTTTTCACTCATTTATGCCCCAAATACCTATGCCCCACTAAGTCCCGAGTCTCTCATCGGCCAAGTAATGGTTCAAAATCAAGTTCACGGTGCCCTGGTCTTGCTCTACTGCACACTTATCTGGGCAGCCATCGGTATTCTCTTCAACTTTGGTAAACGATTATTCAGTCGTGACTGGAGCTTGCTCCGTGCGACTCTCACTCATTTCTTCCTTATGCTGGCTGGCTTTGTCCCACTAGCAACTCTGGCAGGTTGGTTCCCCTTCCACTGGATTTTCTACCTCCAGCTCATTATCGAATTTGCGATTGTCTACCTCATCATTTGGACTATTTCCTATAAAAGAGCATCAAAAAAAGTAGACCATATCAATCAACTCTTGGAGCATAGAAAATAGGAACCTCATAATATGCAAATCCGAGAAAGAAACTTCTCGGTTTTTCTTCACCCTGCTGCGCCTTGCTATCATAGCAGTTGTTTTCAGATATTCTCTGTAAATTTTCTATCTTTTTTTCAAAATATTCTTGCATTTTCCCAAAGTTTTTTGTAGAATATAGATTACATATCCAGATTATTCTGAAAATTCAAAAAGGAGTATCTATCATGTCACAAGCTATTTCGTTAAATCAATCCACCTGGGCAAGTAAACTAAGAGCAATGGGGCCAGGAATCCTAATGGCTTCTGCCGCTGTTGGAGGTTCCCACATTGTATCCTCAACTCAAGCTGGCGGTTCTTACGGTTGGTCTCTGCTTCTCTTGGTCATCTTAGCCAATGTCTTTAAATATCCATTTTTCCGTTTTGGTGCTGAATACACAGCTGATACTGGAAAGACTTTGGTTGAAGGTTATGCCGAAAAAGGAAAACTCTATCTCTGGATTTTCTTTATCCTCAATGTCTTTTCGGCTATGGTCAACACAGCTGGTGTTGCCATTCTGTGCTCAGCTATCATCGCCAGTGCCTTCCCAATGATTGGACTTAGCATCACTCAGTGGTCCCTCATTCTCGTTGCCATCATTTGGGCTATGTTACTCTTTGGTGGCTACAAACTCTTAGACGGTATGGCAAAATGGATCATGTCCGCTTTGACCATTGCAACTGTTCTTGCAGTTATCATCGCGGCGGTCAAGCATCCCGAATACAGCTCTGATTTTGTCGAGAAAACTCCTTGGCAAATGGCAGCTCTACCCTTCATCGTTTCCCTCTTAGGATGGATGCCAGCTCCTATTGAAATTTCAGCTATCAATTCACTTTGGTCTGCTGAAAAGAAAAAGACCGTCAACTTTAACACAGAGGACGCTCTATTTGACTTTAACGTTGGTTACATTGGAACAGCTATCCTAGCTGTGTTCTTTGTAGCACTGGGAGCATTGATTCAATATCCTACAGGGCAAGCAGTTGAAGCCGCTTCAGCCAAATACATCTCTCAATTCGTGGGCATGTATGCCTCTGTTCTTGGCGAATGGTCCCGTTACTTGATTACCTTTATTGCCTTCCTGTGTATCTTTGGAACAGTTATCACTGTTATCGATGGCTATTCTCGCGTCAATCAGGAATCTCTCCGACTGCTAATCAGTCAAAAAGAAGACAGTAGTAAATCTTTGAACATCTGGATGACCATCACTGCTATCATCGGTATCGTCATTATCAAGTTCTTCGCTGGTCAGGTTTCAACCATGCTCCGCTTTGCTATGATTGGTTCTTTCCTGACAACACCATTCTTCGCTCTTTTGAACTACGCCTTAGTAACGCGTGAAAACAAAAATCTTCCTTCTTGGCTCAAACACCTTGCCATTGCAGGATTAATTTTCCTCTTTGGTTTCGCCATCTTCTTTATTTACGCACTCGCTATCGGAAAAGCAGGATAACTGACAAGCGCGAGGTGAAGATAAGCTTTCATTTCAATAGAAAATTCAACAAATATTTCTATAATAAAAAGCATAAGAACAAGGTTTTGAAGACTTGAACTTATGCTTTTTTATGTTCTTAAAGACTGTTTATACTCACAAAGCAGTTGATACTCAATGAAAATCAAAGAGGAAACTAGTCGCAGGCTACTCAAAACACTGTTTTGAGGCTGCAGATAGAACTGACGAAGTCAGCAACCATATATACAGCAAGGCGACATTGACGTGGTTTGAAGAGATTTTCGAAGAGTATGAAAACTCCAACCACCTCTTATATCAACTTTAATTCTCCTTTCCCAACTCATACAAATCAGCGATAATAGCTGCGACACGTTTGATATCTCCCAGCATGCCTCGCATTTCAAAGTCAGCCAATACAGGGAAACCAAAACGTTGACTGTATTGCTTGGCTGTCAGGCAGTATTGGTTATTAAAGTTACGATTTCCTGAACCAACCACACCAAAACACTTACTAGCATTATCACCATAAGCGATAAAATCCCCCACTGGTGTTGTCAAAATCTCAACATCTCCGTTATCCACGCCATTCCCGCCTTCGAGATAGGTCGGCAAAAAAGCGACATAAGGATGGTCCATTTCATAGAAATCGTGACCTTCCTTAACCAGATCCTTGATATGAATCTTTTGGACCTCAATCCCCTCGTACTGGGACAAGAGATAATCTTTCAGACGCGTCACAAAACTCTCAGTATTCCCACTCAGACTAATATAAACTAAAGAAATTGTCTTCATATTTACCTCCATGATTTTATCTATAATCGAAAAATAACTACCAAGATTGTATCTTGATAGTTATTTTTTGTCAATACTTAGACAAGATCTTCTGTTTCCTCTTCTTCTGCCAAAGCTTTTTGTTGACGCCACATCTTATAGAAGACAAGGGCTAGGAAAAGAACATTGATGACGATATAGAAAATGCTAACAGCTTTTGAACCAATACTCATCCCTAAACGCATAGTCTCATCTTGAACCAATTGCACAGCGTCTTGCAAAGTCACATAGCTATAAATTGAACCAATAATAGCTAACAAAACATAGCCAACATAAGTATAATTTGCATATTGCAAATTCTTACGAACAAGGAAGACAATTGCTACTACCACTAAAATAGCAGATAGCACAATCAAGGCACTGTTAAAAATAGAATGAGATGCTTCTGCTACTCTATAGGTGTAATTAAGCTGGTCTTCTAATTGCTGAGCACTAATCCCTTCAATAGTTTTTTGAGCAGCACGAAGGGCTTCTTTGCTAGGTAAGGGGCTCAACATTCCAAACAGAGACGTAGCTGAAATAAGAGCAGACAAGATTAGCAAGACCCATAGATAAATTGGTTTCTTTTTCATGATAGAACCTCCTGATATTATTATTTATATTATAGCACCTTTTGTAAAGGAATACAAATTTTATAGTGTGGTTTCCACCTGTTTTCGATAGGCTTTTGGCGATTTTCCACACAATTTTCGGAACACTTTATAGAAATATCCAACGTTACTGTAACCAACAGCATAACAAATATCTTCGATACTGTCACTGGAACACCTGACTATTAACATCTTATCAACTACTGATTAACTTCGGTGCCGTATTCCATTTACAATCCCATCAAACCGTGGTACAATGAGAATTGTGAGAAAATTATCAGGAGACAATTCATGAAAAAATCGATCTTAACCACACTGCTTTTTGCGGTTCTTTACTTCCTCTGCATGGGGATTGGTGTCCTTTTGGGCAATCTCTTTGACCAAACTGGAAACATGTTTTATGCGCCTGCCTTTACTGGCCTTGTAGGCGGCAGCGTCTATATGATCCTAGTCGCAAAAGTTCCGCGATTTGGAGCCATTACCACTATCGGCCTTGTCATGGCCCTCTTTTTCTTGGGAACTAAACACGGTGCTGGTACCTTCCTTCCTGGAATTATCTGTGGCCTCCTAGCAGATGGAGTAGCTAACCTCGGAAAATACAAGGACCAAACAAAGAACCTCCTTTCTTTCCTTATTTTTGCCTTTAGCACATCAGGACCGATCTTGCTTATGTGGATTACTCCCAAAGCCTATATGGCTACCCTTCTGGCAAGAGGAAAATCGCAAGAATATATCGACCGTATCATGGTCGCACCAAATCCTGGAACCGTCCTTCTATTTATCGCAAGTATTGTCATCGGAGCCCTAGTGGGTGCTTTGATTGGACAAGCCTTGAGTAAAAAATTGGCACAAAAAATCTGATTACTAAAAAAGAGCCACACGGCTCTTTTTTATTTATGACTCAATTTCTTGGTCAGGAAATCTCCCAAGAATTGGATTGCAAAGATAATCAAAATGATAATGATAGTTGCCAAGATGGTCACATCGTGATTGTAACGGTTAAATCCATAGGCGATAGCTACGTTACCAATACCACCTGCTCCGACCGCTCCCGCCATGGCTGTTTCACCGACTAGTGAAATCAAGGTTACAGTCGTCACACGGATCAAATCTGGAAGGCCTTCTGATAGGTAAACACCTACGATATCCCAGAATGTCGCTCCGCTAGCTTGAGCCGCCTCAATGACACCACCATCTAGCTCAGCCAATACCACCTGTACTTGACGGGCAAAGAAGGCAAAGACTGCAAAAGATAACGGTACGATAGCCGCATTTGGACCAATGCTTGTTCCTACGATTAGATGAGAGAAGGGTGACAAGACTGCCAAGAGAATGATAAATGGTACCGCACGGAAAATAGAGGTGATTTTATCCAAAATCCAAAAAACAACTTTATTTTCCAAAACACCACCCGGCGCTGTCAAGACAAGGAAAAGACCTGCCACCAGCCCCAAGAAACCTCCAATAATAAAGGAAAGAACTGTCATATAAAGGGTTAGGTAGATGGCTGTTCCCCAGCCTGCTTGACCAGCCCAGCCCATTTTATAGACATTTGGTAAATAGGTTTGAATCAATGATTCCATCTTACTGTCCTCCCTTCAATACTTTTAGCTGCACACCTGCTTGACGAATGGCTTCTTGGGCACCTGCCAACGCTGCTTTTTCACCTGACAAGACCACAACCAATTCTCCAACAGGAGTACCATCCAAAATTTCGATATTTCCATAGAGGATATTAGCTGTTACTTGGTAATGCTTGTACAATTCATTCAAAAGTGGCTCGTCTGTTGAAGCACCCGCATACTTGAGTTGTACCAAAAGGCTGTTTTCAGACAAGTGTTCTACGATTTCTTGCTTCTCGATTTTGACCATAGCTTCGTCAATACCTGTGGCTGTTGAGATAAAGTCTTGAGTCAAAGGCTGTTTAGGGTCTGAGAAGATTTCAAGGACACTACCCTCTTCAATCAAATGCCCATCCTGCATAACTGCCACACGATTGGCAATGTCTTTGACAATCTGCATTTCATGCGTAATCAAGACAACAGTCAAGCCTAATTTTTGGTTCAAATCTTGCAACAAGGCCAAAATCTGCTTGGTTGTCTTAGGGTCAAGGGCAGAAGTTGACTCGTCTGAAATCAAGATTTTTGGATCATTTGCTAAGGCACGCGCAATGGCTACACGCTGCTTTTGCCCTCCAGATAATTGTGAAGGGTAGTTTTCAGCACGGTCTGCCAAGCCAACCAAGTCCAACAACTTGGCTACTTTAGCCTTCTTTTCTTCCCTGCTGAGTCCCGAGTGTTTAAGAGCAAAGGCTACATTCTCCTCTGCTGTCTTTTGACTCATCAGGTTAAAATGCTGGAAAATCATTCCAATATCTTGACGTTTACGACGCAACTGCTCGGCCGTCAAGGTCACCTTACCATCAAAAATCACATCGTCGTCAATGGTAATTTTCCCTGCAGATGGTTTTTGCAAGAGGTTAATCACCCGTACAAGGGTTGATTTCCCTGCTCCAGAATATCCAACGATTCCGTAGATATCCCCTTCTTGGATATGAATGGTCACATCCTTGACCGCTGTGATGGTTCTCTTCTTTTGGTGAAAAGTCACATCGATCTGATCTAACTTGATAATATCTCTACTCATAGCTTCTAATCAGCTCCTCTACTAATTCAATATGGGTATAGTAATCGGCGATTCGCACGTTTTCATCTCCACCGTGGTCTCGACTATTGGCATTTCCTAGACCGAAGGCCACCATTGGCACCTCTAGGGCATCAAAGACCGTATGCATAGGCCCTGTCCCAGCTGTAGTCGGCAAGACTGAAACGCCCTGTGAATAGAATTTCTTGGCCAACTCGATTACATTGAGAATGGCTGGCGCGCTCATATCGCTGCGATAACTCATCTCTCCCAAGGTATAGTATAATTCTACCTTATCAAAGCCATTTTTGTCTAGCTGTTTCCGAATTTTTTCCAGAACATCATGCGGTTCTAGGCCAGGAACCAAACGAACTTCTAACTTAGCACTGGCTTCTGCTGGCAAAATCGTTTTAACTCCCTGACCTTGATAACCAGACTGAATCCCTTCGATATTAAGAGCTGGCTCGAAAAAGAAACGTTTTAGAAAGGCTGCGCGGTCCTCTTGTAAGAGAGGCAATTCCAAACCATAAATCTGGCTGATTTCCTCTGGATTTCGTTGGGCGTAAGTGTCCACCAAGGCCAATTCTCGTTCATTTGGCTCCTGCACTTCTTCGTACAAGCCTTCAACCAAGATACGGCCATCTGCAGCGCGAAGAGACTGTAAGGCTTGGAGAAGATACCAAGGAGCTGATTCCACAACCCCACCATAACTAGAGTGGATATCGACATCAGCGCTTTTTACCTTGGCATCAAAGGTCACAATCCCCTTATTTCCACCAGAAATTTCCAGCTGTTCCAAGGCATTTTTGGTTCCTTGTTCCCAGACCAACAAATCTGCACCACGGAGTTTATCCGCATGTTTTTCCAGATACTTATCTAGGTCTGTCGAGGCCGATTCCTCCGCTCCCTCCATGATAAAACTGATATTGACAGGCAGGTCATCATGGTGCTGCATGTATTTTCTCAAAGCACTCAAACGAGCTGTGATATGACCCTTGTCATCGTCAACTCCACGCCCATACATGAAGCCATTGCGCACCGAAAGCGTAAAGGGATCCTCTGTCCAGACCTGATCCCCGTCCGCTGGCACAGTGTCATAGTGGTTATAGAAAATCAAGGTTTTGGCATCTGGACGCGAACTCTTGAAATGCGCCATGACAAAAGGCGCCGTATAAGTCTCATCAATCTCCACTTCAGCCCCAACACGCTTGAAAATCTCACCCAGATAGTTGGCAACTTCTTTGAGCCCCACCTGTTGGGCAAAGACCGACTTCTTAGAAATCAAGGTACGCAAAACCTCAAAATAATGCTGGGCTACATGATCCTTTTCAAATTTTTCAATCTGTTCTTGTTCACTAGGAAAAACCATATTCTCTCTACCTTTCTATGAACTACTCTTCCTGACAATCCATGCTCTATACAAAAGCAAGAGGTGGAATTTTCTCTCCCACCTCCCTGTTTCTTATTACCAAACTGGTTGATCCAAACCGTCTGATGTTTCTTCGATAACTTTTTTCACGTCATCTGTGTGGTAAGCTGCGATCACTTTCTTGATAGCATCAGCCTTAGGTGATGTTTCCCAATCTTTTTTCGCAACGATGATGTTGTACCATTGTTTTGAGTTTTCATCAGCTTGTTCTTTGAAAAGTGCTTTCTTGTAGTCCAATTTTGCTTCTGTAACGAAGGTATTGTTTACAACGGCAGCGTCAACTGATGACAATGAACGAGCTGTTTGGCTAGCGTCCAATTCAGTGATTTTCAAGTTCTTTGGATTTTCTTTGATGTTAGCAACTGTTGCAAGAGCAGTTCCTGAAACGTCCAATTTAATCAAGCCAGCTGATTGAAGCAAGTAAAGTGCACGGCTTTCGTTTGTAGCGTCGTTCGGTACAGCGATTTCTCCGTTTGCTGGGATGTCTTCTACTTTAGTGTACTTGTTGTCGCTTCCATTCAAACCTGAGTAAAGACGGATTGGAGAGATGTAAGTATCTGCAATCGCTACAAGGTCTTTTCCGTTTTCTTTATTCCAGTTGTTCAAGAAGTTGTAGTGTTGGAAAGCGTTCAAGTCTACTTCGCCATCAGCAGTTGCCTTGTTTGGTTGTGAGTAGTCTGTGAACTCTGTAAATTCCAAAGTGATTCCGTCTTTTTTAACCAATTCTTGGATTTTGTCCCAACGTTTTTCTTCAGAACCGCTACGGTTAACCGTTGCGATTTTGATAGTTGTTGCATTGTCTGCTTTCTTTTCTGAGTTCCCGCAAGCAACAAGAGCCAAACCTGCGACTGTAGCAAGGGCTGCTACACCAAGCCATTTTTTGATTTTCATGATTCTTTCTCCTTAAAAATAATACCGTACTAGTATCTCACAATTTGTTTGATTTCACAAATTGTTATTAGATAGGCAGATATATAGTTTAAAACTATATGCTTAAAAACTGAGAAATCATCCACCTTATTCAGAATGGATGATTTCAAGAAATTATTTAATATCAGCTTCTGCTGGTAGATAAGTGTCTCCGAAGAATTGTTTAGACAATTTTTCAAGCGTTCCATCTTTGTAGAGTTCTTGGATACGTTTGTCTACAAATGATTTCAACTCATCTTGACCTTTAGCAAGAAGTGGGTAAACGTAAGGTTGTTGGTCGCTTGGAAGTTCAATCACTTTCAAGTTGTCCAAACCTTGGTCCTTGATAACTGTTTCAACACCGATTTTATCAAAAATCTTGTAGTCAAACTGGCTATCGCTCAAGCGTCCCATGATTTGTTGGAAGTCCGCTTTAGTATACTTTAGGACAGTTGGATTATCTGAATGTTGTTTGTTGTAGTCTTCTAGCTGTTTAGCAGAAGTTGTCCCTTGAACAACTTCTGTTGATTTTCCACCGATATCATCAAGAGATTTGATGCTAGGGTCATCTTTTTTCACTACAAGAACGTTAGGGTTTTTAGCAGTTGGAGCTGCATAAAGGTATTTTTCAGCACGTTCTTTAGTGTAGCTGATGTTGCTAACAGCCATTTGGTAACGATCAGCATCAAGTCCTGCAAAAACACCTGACCACTCTGTCTTCTCAAACTTGACAGTATACTTGTCAGAATCTTTAAAGATAGCGCGAACCACTTCAATCTCGTAACCAGTCAATTCGCCATTTTCTTCATAGTTGAATGGTTTTGGTGTAGCATTAGTTGCAACGATAATTTCTTTCTTGCTAGCTGCTTCTCCTTCTTTCTTAGCACCGCCTGAGCAAGCTGCTAACACACCTGCAGCAACAAGAGCAAGGGCAGCAAGAGATGAGTATTTAACGATTTTTTTCATGTCATTTCCTCCAAAATAGAATACCTTATAATCTTAACAGAAAAAGAGCATTTACGCCATTATATGATATCTATCTCTGTGATAAATTTTTTTTATGGCTAATTTAAAAGACCAAGCGCAAGACGGCAATCAAGACTACTCCGAAGAGAACCGTTCCGACTAGATTACGATAGCGAAAGGCTACCCAAGCTGTTGGAAAGACGGCTAAGAAGTCCAGCCATTTGATTTGAGGAAGGCTGCCAACCTTGCCTGTCACTACGCTTGAAAGAATCAAGGCAAAGATAATAGAAACGGGCAGAAACTTCAAAAAACGCTCAACGATTGCAGGCAATCCCTTATACTTGACCAGGATGAAGGGAATCATACGGGGAATCCAAGTCACCAAGCCAGAGAAAATAACTGCTAATAAAAGATACTTACTGACCATCTAAAACTACCCCCATTGTACAACCAAGTAGCGTTGCAAAAAGAACAGCGAGCGACTGAGACACCACTGTCAAGAGCAAAAAGAAGGACAGCGCAACAACTGCTAGGATAATGAGCAGATTGCGGACAGGAATCCGTCTTTGCATAATCTGGAATTGCGAAGCAAAAATTCCGATAAACATCCCAACCAAAGCAAAGTCCAGCCCAAAGATTTCTGGATTTGGTAGCAAGCCACCTAGAGCCGTTCCGACTACCGTCCCCACAAACCAAGCCACATAGCTGTTGAGATTGTTTCCGTGCATCCACATAGGATTGACCTTATCCGTATGAGCCAATTCACCCATCAAAACGCCATAGGTCTCGTCAGTCAAAAGGCTAGACATACCGATATTTTGCCAGAGACTGGTATGACGGAAATAGGTTGACGCATGCAAACTCAACAAAAAGAGACGCAAATTGATTAGAAAAACCGTCATAGCAATAGCCGCTACAGGGGCTTGAACCGCAATCAGTGCCAGCATGGCAAACTGGGCGCTCCCAGCATAAACAAAGAGGCTCATCAAGCCCATCTCAACAGGTGTCACATAGGGCGCACCGATAATCCCACAGGCAAGGCCAATACTGACATAGCCAAGGGCAGTTGGCATGGCCGCCTGCACCCCTTCCCAAAATCCTTTTTCTTTCATCTTTCTCCTCATATTGTCTTAATAAATAGGCTGAATTAGTTCCAGCCACAGCATGGACTATTATAACACATTCAGGAAAGAGAAAAAAGTCTGCTGATTGTAGCCATCATAAAAAGACTGGAACCCAGCCTTATCTATGTAATGTAAAAATTCTAATAAGCAGAATACTCAAATACCAGTAAGCTGACGATGATATTAAAATCATCTAAAACAACAAGGGCAGAATTTGAGGAATGGCATTATTGACTATATGCAGTCCAATAGGCCAATAAATAGACTTTGTTGCTCTAAACAAGACTGCAAATATGAGACCGCCCCCCATATAGAAGACAAAGTCTGTCAAAACCCAACCGTGATTACTAATGTGCAAGATTCCAAACAAAGTTGCCGAAGCAAGCACATCCAGTCCCCATTTCTTTCCTTTTTCCAGAGCAGTCATCACCAATCCACGATAAATCATGTCTTCAAAAATGGGACCTGCAATCACAGGATAGAAAAAATACATCAAAAATGCCGTTGCTCCTGTAAAAGTAGGAACATCCAGTTGATAAGCAATTTCATTTTTGGTAGGTGGGAAAATAAAAAATGTTACGAAATTCCAAATAACAAAAGCAAGAAGAGCTAGAAAAGAATAGAAAAGATAGGATCTTTTAAACTTTCTACTGTTGATTTTCTGCCATTTTCCTGACTGATTCATGACAATGAACGCAAGCAAAACTACAAGAAAACTCAACATCATATCCGACAGATAAAACGCAAAGTCAGATAGACCAGCTACCAAGTCACTGTGCAAAACCAGACGAATGAAGAACTGGTCAGCAATGACAAGTAGAATAGCTATAAACAAGTAGTAGCGTGAGATTATCTTTTTCATATATTTCCTTTTAACCTTTCTAGTACCCAAACACCAGTAGGCTAACAATAATTAAGAAGCTATTCCACAAGATGTGAAGGGCCATTGACCAATAAACTGAACGAGTATAACGAAATAGCATACCGAATAGCATCCCTGCTCCTGCATAAATGATGAAGTCTGTTAACACCCATCCATACTGTAAAACATGAATGAGACTAAAAAGAGTAGAGGAAACGATGACATCAACATAGTATGTTTTAAATTTAGCTAGAGCTGTCATCAGAAGATCACGAAAGACCAATTCTTCAACTATAGGAGCAATGAGACTGCCATAGAGAATACGCGTTATAAAGTAACTAATTCCTGTCAAATTAGCTGCTTCTTTCACAATTGCACTCCCATTTTGCGTACTAGGAAAGATTCGAGTCGTTATATTTACCCACAAAAACATCAATATAAAGGAAAGAAAAAAGATACCTAGATACGACCAACGGAACTGGAATCGACCGTACTCTTTCCAACGTTGACTCTTTACAAGAACCACAGTAGCAACAATTCCCACAATTACTATCAATAAAATTTGAATCCCATAAAATCCAAAATCTGATAATTGATCCATGAACTCTAATCTCATCACTAAATTAAAAATCAAGTAATAGGACATAAGTACCAAAATGGTTCCTAGGTAAAATTTCGTTTCTTCCCTTTTCATAGTTGATCCTTTTACGTTTTATTTACGTCGTCTTTCAGCCAAACCTTCCCAGAGACCTTTCATCCAATCAAAAGCTCCGTAAGGGCTTGGTCCAATACCTCCACCTCCCCAAATCGGTAAAGCAATTCCACCACCATTGCCTGGGTTAACCACAATGTTGCCTCCGTAAACTGTCTCCAACTCAGCTTCTGTCAATTCCATTGTTTCTGCAAATTGTAAATTTAACATCTTTTACACTCCTTTAATTATCTTCATTTATAAACTACTTCTGCGACCTAGGATTTGCTTCAAGTACTTTACAAGAACACTATAACACGAAAATTGGCGTATTTTAGAAAATCGCATATTTGATATTTTTTCTTATAGAAATTTCACATTTGCGATTTTAGTAGATTTGATTATTTCACTGATATAATAAAGTTATTACTAACAAGGAGGAATATAATGATGAAAAAAAGAAAAATCCAACTGATACTCCTGCTTATTTCGGAGTGGGTTATCGTCTTCCCGTTTCTAATTAATCGATAAGTTCTTTGTATTGCTGCAAACGCAATTCGAAGAGGGCTATCAATTGTGGATTTTCTAATACTTGCAGAGATTGGATAAAGTGTTCAATCTCTTTTTGATTGCTTCCTTTGGTTTGAAGAAAAATACTCATTTTCTTTAAAAATTGCCACGATACTTTCTCAAAAACATCATACGGTCGTAACATGCTCTCCAGCTCAGCTTCAAAGATTGGGATGTAGGAGAAAAGTTTTCGCTCCATGAGCTCTGATAAGATATTTAAGAGTCCTTGCTTCATATACAATCGATTATGTACTAACTCTTTAAATTCTTTGGATTTTTCAATTAAAGCAGTTGATAAAAATATCAAATCTTGATTACTCAAGAAAGGCATTGTATTGCAAAAAAGATAGAGTTCAAACCAGGTCCAAGACTCAATAGCATAGAGATAGATAGTCAAAAACTCGCTATCTTCTTTTACCAATGGATAGTTCTTATTTAAGGAATGGAGTGCATTTTTAATTACAATAGCATTCAAACGACGATAGGTCTGCGCCATCTGTTCTTGCTCGACTTCCTCCAACAGTTGCTCTAAGCCAGCGATATCTTGATGGGCAAAACGCTCCACAACTTTTCGACCAATTCGCATATGTGGGGATTCTTGATAGTTGTTGAGCTTGTGCCCAAACTCATCAAAATTCATATTGATTCCTTGGATGGCTAAGATCAGCTTGTCCGCAGATAGCATAGACTGCCCTAGTTCAAACTTGGACAACTGAGAAGCTGTTAGTCCAGCACAAGCCACATCTGACTGCTTGAGCTTTCTAGCCAAGCGCAATTCCTTGTAAAATTCTCCTAATTCCATTCTCTCAATCATCTGACCACCTCCTAGCTTTTGCATATTATATCATTGTTTTTATAGTTTTGTCAAAATATTCTGACATTTTATTGAGCAAAAAAGCCAGCATCAAGCTGACTCTTTATTCTATAGTATCAAAAGCGAGACTTGGCTTTGCATTGAGGTCCAAGCTTGCAAAGTTTTCTTTGTTCCACTCGCTGACGCTGGCATAGGCAATCATACCTGCATTGTCTCCGCAGAGACGCAGAGGTGGAATGATGACCTTGACATCTGTGATTTCGGCTGCCAGGCGTTCTCTGAGACCTTTGTTAGCTGCTACGCCACCTGCGACAACTAGGGTTTTAACAGGATATTTCTCCAAAGCCTTCTTGGTTTTTGCCATGAGAATATCCATGACTGCTGCTTGGAAGGAAGCACACAAGTCCTCTGTAGATAGGCTTTCTCCCTTTTGCTCGGCATTGTGGTGAAGATTGATAAAGGCAGACTTCAAACCTGAGAATGAAAACTCCAGATTATCTTCCTTAATCATAGCACGAGGGAAATCATAAATATCCTGCCCCTGATGAGCTAGCTCATCAATCTCACGACCGGCTGGATAGGTCAAGCCCATGACACGGCCGACCTTATCATAAGCCTCACCAACCGCATCATCACGCGTTTCCCCAACAATCTTGTAATCACCAGCCTCAGAAACATAAACCAACTCTGTGTGTCCACCACTGACCAAGAGGGCTAGCAAAGGAAACTCCAAAGGTTCCACACTCTGAGCGGCCATGAGGTGACCAGCCATGTGGTTAACAGGAATCAGCGGAAGTCCGTGAGCCCAAGCAAAGGCCTTGGCAGCTGACAGACCAACTAGCAAGGCTCCGACTAAGCCAGGCCCATAGGTAACCGCAACTGCTGTCACGTCCTCTTCGGTAATTCCTGCTTCTGCTAGCGCCTCCTCGATACAGGCTGTAATGACCTCGACATGGTGACGACTGGCTACTTCTGGCACTACGCCTCCAAAACGTTTGTGACTTTCAATTTGACTCGCAATAACATTGGACAAGAGCTCATCGTTATTTTTCAAGACGGCAACACTGGTCTCATCGCAGGATGTCTCAAATGCTAAAATATATCTATCCTTCATCTATTTCTCTCTTCATGATAATGGCGTCCTCGACTGGGTCATGATAGTAAGCCTTTCGCTCAGCGATGACTGCCATCTTTTCTTTCTTGTAAAATGCTTGCGCTCGTTGATTTGACTTTCTGACTTCGAGGAAAATCTCCTTGTCTGTCGGCAGTGTCGCAAACAAGGCGGATGCAATTCCCTGACCCTGATAGGTTTGTTTTACAGCGATTTGCAGGACTTCTGCTTCAAAAAGATTCTCCTGCACAGCTAGAAATCCAATCACTTCTGCCCCATCATAAGCCAGAGCATACCAAGTCTGGTCTTGAGCCAGGTCTGCTTGGATTTGCTCCAGTGTCCAAGGACTGACTGAGTAAACAGCCACCATGACAGCGTAGATGGCTTGAGCCAGTTCAGGCTGTTGTTGGATTCGTTTGATTTCTATCATAGACGTTTAATATAAGACTCACCAGACTCGGTGTGGTTCTTGAGCCAGTTTTCCTCAGCCTCAACTCGTTTGAGGTAGTTGGGTACAAAATCATGCAAGGAGTCTGCTTCCTTGTCCCAGGCCAAAAGAGCTAGATTGGCTGCATTAGGCAATGTTTCTTTATAATTAGTCCTTGGCAAGTGTTCTTGAATCTGCTCAACAAAAGGGCCAACTTCTCCGACAAAGGTAACCTGACTAGCACCCTTGATTAGCTCGATGACTCGCTCAAAGGGCAGGTGGGCTTCTGGCATGACAGGTTTGGCATTTTCATAAAATCCTGCGTAAACATTGTTGCGACGCGCATCCATCAAAGGGACGAACAAGCCTTCTTGTTGGTATGGCACCAGAGCCAAGAGGCTAGACATACCAACCAACTCGATGTTCAGAGTGTGAGCTAAGGTTTTGGCAGTTGCTACCGCAATTCGCAAACCTGTGTAGCTACCTGGTCCTTCCGCCACCACGATTCGGTCCAAATCCTTGGGCGTCCAGTCCACACTCGCCATCAAAAAATCGATGGCAGGCATGAGGGTAATACTGTGATTTTTCTTGATATTAATCGTCGTCTCGGCAAGAACCTGCTTGTCCTCTAAAATAGCGAGAGAAAGAGCCTTGCTGGACGTATCAAAAGCTAATACTTTCATAACACATTCCTATCTTTTTGTCTGCTTACTATTATACTACAAAAGCTGGCACATGGGAATTTTCTTTATCCCAAAACAAAAATGCCCTAGCATGAGCAGGGCATCTAAGCATTTAATCCAAAGTAAAATACAAACCAAACGACATAGGTCACGAGGAGGAGAAAAAGCGAGTAGAGAGTCACAAAGATAATTTTCCACAAGAACTTGGTTTGTCGTCGTTCCAGTTTGGCAAATAGAAGATTCCCAGCATAAACGCAAGCAACAAAAACGATAAAAGCCACCAAGCGAACTCCAATAGCAAAAGAAAATAAGTTATACATAAGGCAACCTCCTTGACTTAAAAACTATAGGGAATTATGACAAACGATAAATTCCACTTCCATTATCAAGATAACATATTTTCTTTATTTTTGCAAACGCTTCCCAACGAGTAACTCTATGACTTTCTCGTTCCCGTCTTTTACTAATTTTTCATTTTGTGGTATAATTGAAATAATTGTAACGAATCAAGGTCAATCTAGACAAAAAATGGAATGAAATCAAGCAAATATCTGCTAAAAGTTTGGAATAAGCTGACCTGTAAATAGAAAGGAACTATATGATTTACAAAGTTTTTTATCAAGAAACAAAAGAACGTAGCCCACGTCGCGAAACAACACGCGCACTTTACCTAGACATCGATGCCAGCTCAGAACTTGAGGGTCGCATCGCTGCTCGTCAACTTGTCGAAGAAAATCGCCCAGAGTACAATATCGAGTATATCGAACTCTTGTCTGACAAATTGCTAGATTACGAAAAAGAAACTGGCGCCTTCGAAATCACGGAGTTCTAATATGGCCTATACTCTTAAACCTGAAGAAGTCGGCGTTTTTGCCATCGGTGGTCTGGGAGAAATCGGGAAAAATACATACGGGATTGAATACCAAGATGAGATTATCATCGTCGATGCTGGGATTAAATTCCCAGAAGATGACTTGCTGGGTATCGACTATGTCATTCCTGACTACTCTTACATCGTGGACAATATCGACCGCGTCAAGGCTGTCTTAATCACACACGGACACGAGGATCACATCGGTGGGATTCCATTCCTTCTCAAGCAAGCAAATGTCCCTATCTACGCTGGACCGCTTGCCTTGGCTTTGATCCGTGGGAAACTCGAAGAACACGGCCTCTTGCGCAACGCCAAACTTTACGAAATCAACCATAACACTGAGTTGACCTTTAAAAATCTCAAGGCAACTTTCTTTAGAACGACTCACTCGATTCCAGAGCCTTTGGGGATTGTCATTCATACTCCTCAAGGGAAAATCGTTTGTACGGGTGACTTCAAGTTCGACTTCACTCCAGTTGGAGAGCCTGCAGACTTGCACCGTATGGCTGCTCTTGGTGAAGAAGGCGTGCTTTGTCTCCTCTCTGACTCAACAAATGCAGAAGTGCCAACCTTTACCAACTCTGAAAAAGTCGTTGGCCAGTCCATCATGAAGATTATCCAAGGCATTGAGGGACGTATCATCTTTGCATCCTTTGCCTCAAATATCTTCCGTCTCCAACAAGCAACAGAAGCTGCTGTTAAGACTGGACGTAAGATTGCGGTCTTTGGTCGTTCGATGGAAAAGGCCATTGTCAACGGAATCGATCTTGGCTACATAAAAGCTCCTAAGGGAACCTTTATCGAGCCAAATGAAATCAAAGACTACCCTGCAGGCGAAGTTCTGATTCTCTGTACAGGTAGTCAGGGTGAGCCTATGGCTGCCCTCTCTCGTATCGCCAACGGAACCCACCGTCAGGTACAACTCCAACCAGGCGATACGGTTATCTTCTCCTCAAGTCCAATCCCTGGAAACACTACTAGCGTCAACAAGCTGATTAACATCATTTCTGAAGCTGGTGTCGAAGTTATCCACGGTAAAGTGAACAATATCCATACATCTGGACACGGTGGTCAGCAAGAGCAAAAACTCATGCTCCGCTTGATTAAGCCAAAATACTTCATGCCTGTCCACGGTGAATACCGCATGCAAAAAGTCCATGCTGGACTTGCGGTGGATACTGGTGTTGAGAAGGACAATATCTTTATCATGAGCAATGGTGATGTGCTTGCCCTTACTGCTGACTCTGCTCGTATCGCAGGTCATTTCAACGCCCAAGATATCTATGTCGATGGAAATCGTATCGGTGAAATCGGTGCTGCTGTCCTCAAAGATCGTCGTGATTTATCTGAAGACGGTGTCGTTCTGGCAGTCGCAACTGTTGACTTCAAATCGCAGATGATTCTGTCTGGTCCAGACATCCTCAGCCGAGGCTTTGTCTACATGAGAGAGTCTGGAGACTTGATTCGCCAAAGCCAGCGCATCCTCTTCAATGCTATTCGTATCGCACTGAAAAACAAGGACGCTAGCGTACAGTCTGTCAATGGTGCCATTGTCAACGCTATTCGCCCCTTCCTTTATGAAAATACCGAACGTGAACCGATCATCATTCCGATGATCCTCACACCAGACGAAGAATAAAGCAACAAAACAGCCCCGTCTTCGGAGCTGTTTTTCTCTATGCTTTCTTTTGAGATTGAAACTCAATAAAAATCAAAATCAGACTAGAAGGCTAGGCGAAAGCATAACTCTAGTTAGCTCCCATAGTTCGGGGAACTATGGGAGGCTGTAGATGAATTCAAAGCCAAGCTTTGAACTCATTCGTAAGACGCCGACGAAGTATTATTTTGATTTTTGAAGAGTTTTAGAAATACTACGATTTTTACCTTCAAGATACACCATCAAAATCGAAATATCTGCTGGGTTTACTCCCGAAATACGGCTGGCTTGGCCGATGGTTTCTGGATTGATCAGTTTGAACTTCTGACGGGCTTCGGTTGCGATAGAATCAATGTCATCCCAGTCGATATTGGCTGGAATGCGTTTTTCTTCCATACGCTTCATCTTGGCAACCTGATCCATGGCTTTTGAAATATAGCCTTCGTACTTGATTTCTGTTTCAATCAATTCGATAATCTTGTCATCTAACTCTTCAGCAGCAGGTCCGATAAAGGCCACCACATCTTGATAAGAGACTTCTGGGCGACGGAGAAATTCCTTGGCTGATACTGCATCGGTCAATGGTTTGAATCCCATCGCTTCAACCTTAGCGTTGGTTTCCTTGACTGGCTTGAGTTTGATACTATCTAGGCGCTTCATCTCATTATCAAATTGATTTTTCTTAATTTCAAATCGAGCCCAGCGTTCATCGTCAACAAGGCCAATCTCACGTCCCATCTCGGTCAAACGCATATCAGCATTATCATGGCGGAGGATGAGACGGTATTCAGCACGACTGGTCAAGAGACGGTAGGGTTCAATGGTTCCCTTAGTCACCAAGTCGTCAATCATGACCCCGATATAACCGTCACTGCGCTTCAAAATCAACTCAGGCTTGCCTTGGATTTTCAAAGCGGCGTTGATACCAGCGATAATCCCTTGGCCTGCCGCTTCTTCGTAACCAGATGTACCATTTGTCTGACCAGCAGTGAAAAGTCCTGAAATCTTCTTGGTCTCCAGAGTCGCACGTAACTGATGAGGCAAGACCATGTCGTACTCAATGGCATAACCAGTTCGCATCATCTCAGCATTTTCCAACCCTTTGATAGAATGAACCAGCTCACGCTGGACATCCTCAGGAAGACTGGTTGAAAGTCCTTGAACATAGACTTCTTCTGTATTGCGACCTTCTGGCTCAAGGAAAAGTTGGTGACGTTCCTTGTCCGCAAAGCGCACAATCTTATCCTCAATAGACGGACAGTAACGAGGCCCCACCCCCTTGACCACACCTGTAAACATAGGCGCACGGTGGAGGTTGTTTTGGATAATCTCATGACTGGTACCATTGGTGTAGGTCAACCAGCATGGCACCTGATCCTTGACATAATCCTCATCACGTGAGGTGTATGAGAAGTGGTTTGGTGCTTCATCTCCTGGCTGAATCTCGGTCACATCGTAGTTGATTGAAGAAGCCTTGACACGTGGAGGCGTTCCTGTCTTGAAACGACCAATTTCGAGGCCCAGTTCCTTGAGATTGTCAGCAAGGTTAATAGAAGCTAGGCTGTGGTTAGGACCTGATGAGTACTTGAGGTCTCCGATGATAATTTCCCCACGGAGAGCTGTTCCTGTCGTCACGATAACAGCCTTTGCAGCATACTCTTGATGGGTTGCTGTACGCACACCGACAACCTTACCATCCTCTACCAAAATCTCATCAATCATGGTCTGACGAAGGGTAAGATTCTCTTGATTTTCAACCGTCTTACGCATCTCCTTAGAGTAAAGCTCCTTGTCAGCCTGCGCACGAAGGGCACGAACGGCAGGACCCTTCCCTGTGTTGAGCATCTTCATCTGTATGTAAGTCTTGTCAATGGTCTTGGCCATCTCACCACCGAGGGCATCAACTTCACGAACGACAATTCCCTTGGCAGAACCACCAATAGAAGGATTACAAGGCATGAAAGCCAGCATTTCAATGTTGATAGTCGCAAGCAGGACCTTACAGCCCATACGGCTAGCAGCTAAGGAAGCCTCTACCCCAGCGTGTCCCGCACCAATTACAATAATATCGTATTCTTCAGTAAAATTATAAGTCATATTTCTCTCCTATTCCTCAAGATGAATGTGTCGCAGTTGGCCGTCCCAATCTGGCAGGGCTGTTTTCAAAAAGGCTGGAACTAGATTGATACCCTTAAGCTGATCCAAATCAATCCACTCACAAGGCTGCCTTTTCTCATCTTCCTGCATGGTCAATGGGGCATCCTCAAGCAAGTCCACCAGATAATGAAACTCGATGTTGTGCCAATAGACACCATCTTCTTCAAAACGATTTTCAACAACAAAAGCTAGTTGCCCAGCTTGAGCTTCGACACCCAGTTCTTCCCTCACTTCACGGACTACCGCTTCTTCCGTGCTTTCATTGACTTGAATCGCACCGCCGATAGTGTAATGCTTGCCCTTATCTTTGGTAACTAAGAGCTTGCCATTTTGGATAATCAAGGCTGTCGCCCGAACGCCAAAAACTGTATTTTCCACTTTTGTCCGAAAGTCTTGTTGAGTCATTCTTGTCCTTTCCCTTAAACGACACAAAAACAGTCAAAACTCCAAAGAAGTGCAGGACAAAAAAGCCTGCAACATCCATGAGCTTTGACCATCATTTCTATTGCTTTTATTATTGTAGCAAATTGAGAAAATTTGTCAATCTAAATGTACTGACAAACTTGTCCATCGCGGTAAGCATTGTCAATCAAACCACCACCTAGACACTCTTCCCCGTCGTAAAAGACAACTGCCTGACCTGGTGTGATGGCGCGTTGCGGTTCTGCAAAGATAACCTCTGCCTTGTCTCCTTTGACATGGACGGTCACCTTAGAATCAGGCTGACGGTAGCGGAATTTAGCCGTACATTCTATCGTAAATTCCTCTGGCATCTCACGAGTAAAGTGAACTTGACTGGCTTCTAGACTGGTTGACATGAGCGAATCATGATAGAATCCTTGTCCTACATAGAGAATATTCTTGCTTAGGTCTTTTCCGACAACGAACCAAGGGGCATTGTCACCACCGTGTTGCCCACCGATACCAAGTCCACCACGCTGACCAATCGTATAGTACATAAGCCCAGCATGCTCGCCCATATCGCGACCATCCACAGTCATCATGCGACCAGGCTGAGCTGGCAGGTAGTTACTGAGGAAATTTTTAAAGTTCTTTTCTCCGATAAAGCAAATCCCTGTCGAGTCTTTCTTCTTAGCAGTTGCAAGGCCTGCTTCTTCTGCTAGTCTGCGAACTTCTGGCTTTTCCAAATGTCCTAGTGGGAACATGGTTTTTTGAAGTTGTTCTTGCGAAAGTTGGCTGAGGAAATAAGTCTGATCCTTGCCATTGTCCACGCCACGAAGCATGTGAACGATGCCATCCTCATCACGCGCCACTCGGGCATAATGCCCAGTCGCTACATAGTCTGCCCCCAAGGTCATGGCATAGTCCAAAAAGGCCTTAAACTTGATTTCCTTGTTGCACATAACATCTGGATTTGGCGTGCGTCCTGCACGGTATTCCGCTAGGAAATACTCAAAAACGCTGTCCCAGTACTCTTTTTCAAAATTGACAGAGTAGTAAGGAATGCCGATCTGGTCTGCTACCGCAGCCACATCCTTGTAATCTTCGGTCGCCGTACAGACGCCGTTTTCATCTGTGTCGTCCCAGTTCTTCATGAAGATACCGATCACATCGTAGCCCTGCTCCTTGAGCAAAAGAGCCGTCACCGACGAATCAACACCACCACTCATCCCCACGACAACACGTGTTTTAGAGTTATCACTCATGGTAAGTCTCCCATCTATTCGTTTATTCACGATTGAAGGTCGTGTGTGCTTCAACGATTGAAGGTCGCTTGAGCAGTATTCATTATAACACGCTTGGTTGGAGAAGACAAGAAAGAGGCTGTCAATCGACCAACCTCTTATCAATCTATCACTTTCTAGCTTCATTCGCTTTCTTAGCAACTGCAATCTGGTATCTCACTTGGTCAAATCCTGTACCTCCCAAGGAATTTCGTCTTTGAACAGCAGTTTTAGGTTGCAAGTAGACATAAATATCCTCTGCAATGAGGGAATGATAGGTTTGTAATTCCTCCAAAGTCCAATCTTGAATATTTTTAGCAGACTTGATAGAGTCTAGCACTAATCTTCCCACAACCTCATGAGCTTCTCTAAATGGCAAGCCTTTCCCTGCCAAATAATCTGCCAACTCAGTCGCATTTGAAAAGTCCTTCTCTGTAGACTCTTGCATTTTTTCCTTGTTTACCTGCAAGCTAGATAACATACCTGCCAATACATCGAGGGAATTTAAAATCGTTTCGACCGTATCAAACATTCCTTCCTTATCCTCTTGCAAATCCTTATTATAAGCTAAGGGCAAGGACTTCATGACTGTCAACAGTCCAAACAGATTCCCATAAACTCTACCAGTCTTTCCTCGAATCAACTCAGCCATATCTGGATTTTTCTTTTGGGGCATAATAGAGGAACCTGTTGTAAACGTATCTGACAAGGTAATGAATTGGTACTCAAAGCTACACCAATTGATCATTTCTTCGCAAAAACGGCTCATATGCATCATGAGTATGCTGGCATTTGACAGAAATTCTAAGATAAAATCGCGGTCACTAACAGCATCCAAAGAATTTGTATAAGGTTGCTTAAACTCCAGCAAATCGCTAGACAATTGGCGATCAATGGGGAAAGTCGTCCCTGCCAAAGCTGCCGCACCTAGAGGGCATAGGTCTGTATGCTTCTGGTTAAATTCAAAGCGTTCACTGTCTCTTTGAAACATATTGTAGTAAGCCATCAGGTGGTGGGCAAAACTAATAGGCTGGGCATGTTGCAGATGGGTATAGCCCGGCATGATCGTCTCCACATGATTTTCCGCCAAGTCTAATAAAACACCCTTGAGATGAGCCAGTTTATCTAGGACATGGTCTAGTTGTTCCTTGAGATATAAGTGCATATCTGTCGCAACTTGGTCATTTCGAGAACGAGCTGTATGTAACTTCCCTGCAAGGGGACCAATTTTTTCTGTCAGCAACACTTCTATATTCATATGAATATCTTCGTTTGCGATATCAAAGTCAAGTTGGCCTGCCTCTAGCTCTTCTAAAAGCTCTTTCAAGCCTTCTTGAATCTTTTCTGATTCCTTCAAACTCAAAATGCCCGTCTGACCCAACATCTGAACGTGGGCTAAGGAACCAATCACATCAAATTTAGCTAATTTCTGGTCAAAAGATATACTCGCACCAAAGCGCTCTACCCAGTCTTCGACAGTACCTTCAAAGCGACCACCCCATAATTTTGTATTCTTAGCCATATCACATCCACCTCTCTATCCAATCGTCCTATTTGGCGCTTTTTTGAACCTCAGAATGAACCTTGGTTGGAAGTCCCCACAACTTAATAAAGCCAATAGCCGCATCTTGATCAAAGGTATCTGCACTGGTATACGTCGCCAAATTTTCATCGTAAAGAGAATTTGGTGATTTCCGAGCCACGACTTGAGCGCTCCCCTTATAGAGTTTGACTTTTGCAGTCCCATTGACAACTTTTTGAGTTTCTTTAATATAAGCAATCAAGGCTTGTGTAGCCGGACTAAACCACAAAGCATTATAAATGAGATTTGATAATTCATTTTCTATGATTGGTTTAAAATGAGCCACTTCTCTCACAAGCGTCAGATCCTCAATTTCCTTATGAGCTGTCAGCAGGGTCACTGCCCCTGGGCATTCATAGATTTCTCTTGATTTAATCCCAACCAAACGATTTTCCACGTGGTCAATCCGTCCAACTCCATGTTTTCCAGCTATTTCATTGAGCTTTTGAATCAAATCCGCCAATTTCAACACTTCTCCATTGAGGGAAACTGGAATACCTTCACTAAACTCAATATCAATGTATTCTGGCATATCTGGAGCTTGCTCTGGAGAAGTTGTGATGCCAAAGGCTTCTTCTGGAGCCTGATTCCATGGATTTTCCAAAATACCACACTCATTGGCACGTCCCCAAAGATTTTGGTCGACAGAGTAGGGATTGTCAAGGTCAGCAGGAACAGGCACCCCATTTTCCTTGGCATAATGAATTTCTTCCTCCCGAGACCATTTCCATTCACGAACTGGTGCAATCACTTTTAAATTGGGATCCAAGGCTGCAATCGATACTTCAAAACGTACTTGGTCATTCCCCTTACCTGTACAACCATGAGCAATTGTAGTCGCTCCTGTCTGATGCGCTATTTCAACCAATTTTTTAGAAATCAGAGGGCGGCTCAAGGCAGATACTAAGGGATACTTTTGTTCATAGTAGGCATGTGACTGAAGAGCCACTAGCACATAATCTGTAGCAAATTCGTCCTTAACATCAATGACATAAGATTCGACTGCCCCAACCTTAAGAGCCTTATCATGGATGAAATCTAAGTCTTTCCCTTCACCCACATCCATACAAACTGCAACAACTTCATAGTCTTTCTTTAGCCAGGTAATAGCAACTGATGTGTCTAAACCGCCAGAATAGGCCAAAATTACTTTTTCTTTACTCATGTTCTTTTCCTTCTTTCTATTTTTCAATGGACGCTTTAAAGGCATCCTCAATGAGTTTGTCTAATTCCCCAGACTCCTTCAACTTTTGAATGGTTTTATCGACTGCTTCTTTCAATTCCTTGCTATCTTTTTTCATGGCTACCGCGTAAGAATCATCTTGCTCTTTTTCAAAATTGAGGTCTGCGATTGCTAAATCAGGATTATTTTCCACAAATCCCTTGGCAACAGGTTCTTCAAAGATAACGGCATCCACTTGTCCTGATTTTAAATCTGTAATTAAATTCCCATTTTTAGGCAGAGATACGAGGGAAGAATTTTGTAGCAAATCTTTCGCCATCGTCTCTTGAATCGAACCTTTCTGCGCTCCGATCTTTTTCTGCGCCAAGTCGTTGACAGACTGATAAGTGGCTAAATCAGATTTTTTGACAATGAGCTTATTTTTTGAAGTATAGTAGGGAGTTGAAAAATCGAACACCTTGCTCCGTTCATCTGTCTTAGAAACACCTGATATGGCAAGGTCGGCTTTTCCTGATTGAACACTAGCCAGTACATTGTCAAAACTCATGGGTGATAGTTCCAATTCGACACCTAGTTCTGTTGCAATAGCCTTGGCTAATTCGATATCTGAACCCACAATCTGATTTTTCCCATCAACCACTTTTTGGTATTCAAATGGAGCAAAATCTGGATTGAGGGCTACAACCAATTTTCCTTTGGACTTGATGGCTTCAATTCCAGCCGATTGATTGTTACTACAAGCAAATAGTAGGGGGAGCATCACTAAACCAAACATCGTCATCAACACCTTCTTCATCTTATTCATAATAAAGCCTCCTTTATGTTTATTCCTTTTGGTTGTATAAATAATACACCCATCCTCATCGTTTGTCAAGCCCAAATTGAAAAAATTTTCAATTTGAAACAAAAAAACCTAGAAATAATACATAAAAATGTCATTCCTAGGCGTATTTATGCTATTTCTCTCTGGGAAACATGAGTATTCAGTCAGTTAAAAGAAGCGACTGAACGAACTCATTTTCCCTTGCCCAATTCAATGATACGATGACATTGTTGGGCTACATAAGCATCGTGGGTCACAATAATGACTGTTTTCCCCTCTCGATTCATCTCTAAGAGAAACTTCAAGACCAAATCTCTATTTTCAGGGTCCAGCGAACCTGTCGGTTCATCAGCTAAAATCAGCTGGCTGGGTTTTAAGATGGCTCTAGCCACTGCAATTCGTTGTTGTTCACCACCAGACAACTCGGAGACCTTTTGATGCAAAGTAGCTGGCAAACCTACTCTCTCTAAAATCCCTTCCACCTTTTTGAGCTTGTCTTTCTTAGACAATTTCACATATTTCAGTGCCAGCATAAGATTGTACTCGACCGTTTCATCATCAATCAGGGCAAAATTTTGAAATAGATAAGAGATATGTTCACGGATTATTGTTTGCGACTTAGCAGAATTGACCGCTAGATTTGTCTGACCAAAAATCTCATACCGTCCGCTATAATCACCATCTATCAAACCTAATAAATTTAACAAGGTCGACTTACCACTACCACTTTTTCCAACGATGGCAACCAAATCTCCCTGATCAATCCTGAGAGATAAGTTATCCAAAATCACTTTTCCCCCAATGGTTTTGGTAATATTTTTCAACTCAATCATAAGATGCCCCCTTTCAATAACTCTACTAAACTTCTTTTCTCCATCCTAGAAGCCAAGGCTAGCACAAATAGTATATCCAAACATGTAAAACCTGCAAACAGTAGAAGTGGCAAGAGCGCATGGGCAAAGAAAATCAAGACTAGAAGAGGGAGACTATAGCCCAGCAAGAGCAGAACTAAGAGAGGACGGTAGCGATCGACCAGTTTCCACCCCATAAACTTCTTGGTAATGATATCCCTGCGCTTCAATAAGAAAGTTGTTACTAATAAGAAGTAGGAAATCATCATGCTAAGGAGACCAAACAAAGCAAAGAGTATATTAAGATTTCGAACTGCATCTCGATAAGAATCTACTTTCTCTTGTTGAATGGCTTGAATCGATGAAAATTTTAAATAATTCCCATCTGATAATTTCTCAACTAACTCCGTAATCACTTTTTGATTTTGTTCTGTATTTTCAACTTTCATCGGGTTGTTTAAACCTGTCGTTGACAAGCGAGTCTTTTCTTCCCACATCATGTCTTGATCATTTACCAGACTAATGATTGGATTGTGGAGGTTTTCCTTTCGCTCATTATTATAAGGGAAGAAAGACCAATCTCCTTCATAGTAGGCAATTTCTACATCCATATCTTCTATCCTTTGCTTTTGCTGATCTTCATACCTCATAGAAAGATAGGCGATGGATTTTCCCAAGAACTGATTCTTGCCTTCTTGTTCTTTGTCACTGATTGGCAACAAAATCACCTTTTTAGTGCCGGTATCTGGTAACTTGAATCCCTTGCTCTTTAGAAAATTGCTATTAGCATAGTAAACATCTACATTATCAGGCAGTTGGTAGTTCTGCACTTGTTCAGCTTTGATGACTGGTTTGATAGGAAGACTGCTACTCTGCACATAGCCCGCCTGCGTTTTTTCTACCAAATCCTGATAAAATCTATAGAAATAATCTGTAGATTTCCCTGACCCTGCTAGCTCTTCTTGCCACAGATTATCATTGAGTTTGAAGGTTTCTAAGGTCAGGTAATTACCTTGACTTACCCACTGTTGCTGATAAGCAAGTTCTTTGTTTTCTTGTTCTAGACTTCTGCCCACCCCAATCAGTAAGGCCGTCAGTAAAATAGTTGTCCCTATTTTCATCACATAATTGAAGATAAGACCAAGTTTGACAGATGAAAAACCTTTCAACATGGAACTGACTGTCATTTTTTGAATCATCAGGTAGGTCAGCCAACTGATGAACAAATACAACTGTAAAAGCAGAAATTGGGATAAGAGTAAACTTGGGAACAAAAGTTTTGGTCTGTAGTCCAGCACTAAAAATAGTCCCAAGTCAATGATAAGACTTCCACCCAAGAGAAGATAAAAATTAGTCTTTACAAAACCAGATAAAATCGCCCCGCTTTGAAAACCAAGTAACTTTTGAACCCCCACTCGTTTCATCTCCATCATCGGCTGATAAACTGTCATTAAAATCACAAGCAAGATTGCCAAGATAAAGATAATGATAGATAGTAATAAAGCTTGATTTAGCACTCCAACCTGACTTCGGTAAGTGGGTTCTAATAACGTCGTCTTATCTATCTGGAAAAAATCACTCCACTTTTGTAGAATGGTATCACGATCTATCTCTTTGCTGGAGGTAATCATGTAGCGTCCATTTACAGTATGGGATTTATCCTCAATATAAGATTGGAAGGTCTGGAGTCGAATGAGTTTCACCTTTAAAAAGGTGGGAATGGTTCCTAGATTATTGGGAAGGTCCTGGTTGCTGTAGACTCCCTTCTCATTCTTTGAAAAATCAAGAGAAGTCAAACCGAACTCCTGATAGGGGAAGGTTTCCTTATCAAAAACACCAGCCTTGACTGCCTCATCTCCATTATCTACTTTGATAATAGAGACCTTGTCTTGGCTTGCAACCTCTTCAAAAAACTGGAGAATAGTTTCTGTCGGTTTAGTGACATCTTTCAAGTACAAGTCAAATGAATAAGTTGTCTTGCCCATCTCCTGAATCCGCACTATTTCTCGTGTAACATTTACATTCAGGACAAAAAATGTAGTACACAGCAAGAGCAGGAGCATACAAAGATGACTGATTTTTTTCATAGAGATACCTCCCGTGAAGAGACGAAAGCGAGATAGGTGCAGGTACTTTTTATTTTTTACTAAATTTTAAATAGGTGTAAATAAATCCTGCACTTATAGCCAAAGTTGTCCACCATTTAAAATCAATATGTAAAAGTGAAAAGATTATAAAACTGATGATTAGCGAGGCTAAAATATAAACAATGATTAAAATTTTATTTTTCATAGGAATTGCCTTTCTGAATGGATTCTAGTGTTTACAGCTCATTTGTAAAGTTTACAATAAACAACTAGGGCAATTGGCTATCAGAATGTCCGTTTATCTGTCAATAATCCGAGAAAATCTTGTCGTTTCAAGTCGGAGAAATGTTTGGTAGAAAGACTTCCTTTTTGAAGTCCATCATCTCTAACCTGCAAATAATAGCTATGTTGGCTTGTTTTAATTGTCAAAAAATCGCCAAATACAAAAAATTTTTTCCAGTTACGAATCTCAAATTCTTTCATCTCTGATTTTGGAATGCGGATAAGTCCTTGCCGCAAATCACGATGATGCTCACTTGTGAAAGTCATCCCATTCCCAAGATTTCTTATCAGTAGTTCATCTGGAGTTACCATCACCAGCGCTATTTTAGTTAAGAAAATTTCAACTGTTGGTGGTAAAATCGCCAAATCAAACCAGGGATGTAGGTAACGATAGGCTAAGAAATAATGAGGCTCCTCACCCAATCCTAGTTGTTTATATAAGGCCTTGACCTCACTATCTAACCTCGCTTCAAAAGACACATCCGAATGCTCTTCTTCCTTCTTCTGATTAACATAACTCACCCAAACTAGGAAACCTATAAAGACTATGCTAAATAGTCCTGATAAGATATATTTTAAATTGTAGTTCATTACTTAACCTCCTGATTCACGCCTCTGCCTAAAACAGAGGCCTATCTATTTTGAAAATAGTTCCATAACAATTTTAAATAAGAATGGCGTCATTAAAATGAGGATAGTTCCTATCACAAATATCACGACTACTCGAACAAGGTCCTTATTTTTAAACATTTTCCACCCCTTTTCTAGCTGCATCATAATACTATTAAGACCATTTTAAAATTACACCAAGATTTTTCACAAACTTATTTTAGCTTTCTTTTCTACTTTTTATATTACTATGATACAATATTTTTAATAGGATTTTATTATTTGTTAACTTTTTTCACAAAAAGGAGAAAGCCCATGCGTTATGATTTCGGAAAAGTATATTGAAAGACCTATAATAAAGTTAGCCAGCTACCATTACTAAAAGTTAGATGTCTTAACTAATTTACCGTTTTTCAATTCAAGAACAATATCAGATAATACTTCAATATCCTCTTTATTGTGAGATGTGACCAACATAGTAATATGATTCTTTCGAGCATAACTCTTAATTATTTTTCTAAGTTCTTCTACACCTTCATAGTCCATACTATTAAATGGTTCATCTAGGAGTAAAATCTTAGGATTTTCCATCAATGCTTGGGCAATCCCTAATCTTTGTAGCATGCCTAATGAATAATTTTTTACTTTTACATCTTTATCCTGATATAAACCTACCTTATTCAATACTTCCTCAATCTCTTTCTTAGTAATTTTATTTTTGATTGCAGCTAATTGCTCTAAATTCTCTAATGCAGTTAGGCTAGGCAAAAATCCCGGATGTTCAATAAGTAACCCTACATCAAGTGGCATAGAACCATTTTCCCCAACAATTACACTCCCAATTGTAATCTTACCAGTAGTAGGTTTCATTAATCCTGAAAGCATTTTAAATAATACACTTTTCCCGCATCCATTGGTTCCTACAATTCCATATATTTTACCTGATTCAAAAACATAACTAACATCATCTATAACATACTTTTTCCCAAATATTTTTGAAAGATGATCTACTTTTATACAATTCATACGTTTCAACTCCTTACTCATTTTGATACTGCTTACTTCCTTTAGGTAATGCAATATCTTTATTTTCAAATATTTTAAAATTTAATAGAAGCAACATTGCATCAACAAATACCAATATCCCACATCTACCAATGAAATTTATGCCGTAACCATACACTGAACCAGAAATGGAAAACAATGAAAATGCTCTCAGATGTTCTCCTAAAAAGCCCAATGTTGAACCCGCCATTATAATCAAAATGCCCGTATAGATAACAAATACTAACGATTGTGATATTCTAAACTGTGTTAAAAGTGCATGGAGCAGGGAAAAGAAATATAGCAATAATCCTTGTAAAATTATTATCTTTCCTATCTCATAAATTACTATATTCGTTTCAAAATTTCCAAATAAATACGTTTCTGAAAATTTTTTTGTGGCTGTTGAAATGCCAATGCCAAAGTTAGAATCTCCTATTCCTACTATAGTGGAAAATATACAAATACTAACCACATAATAAATCACACTTTTCAAAATTTTAAAATGCTTATTTCTATAAAAATCATTTCTACTTGAATACCTACTTAGTACAAAAAATATATTTTGTTCAACTGGGCTTTGTAGCATCATTATGAAAGCTAATAAAAACGGAAATGTGAAATATCCAGTATAGGAATCATTAAACATGACAAGAATCAGCTCACCAAAATGAAAATTCCCAAATTTATATTTCAATACTATCAGCTGACTAAAATTTGCTAATATAGCAAAAGCAACTAATAAATATATAAAACCTATATAAAAATCTTCTTTATTTTTTAATTCTTTAAATTTCTTCATCAGTTTCTATATCCCTTTTAAATTTTTTATACGATATCCAATATGATATTACTACTATAAGGATTAAGTATACAAAAACAAATATTACGCTTATTCCTTTTACTCTTGAAACATCAAAAATTGCCATTGGTTCAATTTTAGTAAGACCTAAAAACATCGCAAACAATGATCCTATTGTCGTTAAAATAAATGGGGATAACCATGCAACAAATTTGCTCTTAATAAAATATGACATCGCCAATCCAACACTACTATATGCAACGCCAACAAAGGAACAATGTAAAATGATTATTACTACATAAAATAACGGAGATGTCCTCACTGCTGACTCATAAATAGAAACTTTTGTTATTGCATAATAAGCATCCATATTTATACTTCTATTAAAAAATAAAATTGACATTATCAAGAATAATAACATTCCAAAAATAAATGTTGTAAATGATATGAATCCATTGATTATAAAAATAGAATTAAAATACTGTTTATATCCCATCCTTGATACAATATATTTCATTGTTCCACTTTTTCTATTTTCGATATGCTGTGACGCAAAAGGAATTGTTGCAATAAGAGGTGCCAAAACTATTAACAACGACCTATCACCATTATAACCTTGTAAAAATGCCACAATATAATCGTGATTAAAAAAATACTCCATCCCCTCTTCAATAAATGCACTTACAGAAAATATCATAGAAGTTAAAATAATTAATATTGCTAAAAAGAATTGCTTATTTTTCATCCCTTTTAAAAACATACTGACCTTGTAATCCATACTTCTCTCCTATAAAACAAATGGGATGAGCGAACATGCTCACCCCCAAATATACAAACCTATATTCTAGCTCTTAATACTCATCAGGACTCCATGAACCGCTGGTTTGAACTTTAACATATGTTGCGAACCCTGTCCATCCACCCAATCTAAGATTAGATCCTTCTGCATCTGATGGACTATTATAATTCAAATAAATCCTATCTCCACTGCCTGCAGAATATGTATGTGTCATTTGAGCGTCACCTCTAAAAATAGCACAGTGCATTGTATAACCACCACCGATTGATGTATTATTATTTACTCCTCTTGATTGATTTGTTTTATATAATGAGTCAGTCACTGTACGACCTCCGAATCTCGGCATAATCATATCGTAGTCCGAAATTTCTCTAGCAGAGACAGCCATTGCACCAATCATTAACGTAGCACATATACTTGCAAATAACTTTGTTTTAGTATCTAGTTTTTTCATTATTACAATCCAATCCTTTCGCTCCACTTACGACACAATACAAAATGAAAAACATGTTGTATTGTGTTGTTTTCTTTAATTTGGGATATGATATACTTTCTGTGAAACCAAATATGATAAACTAAAAATCAAAATTATAATGAATTCAAATTTATAGAATAACTACCTTAAAACGAAATTAACATTCACAGAAAATCTTATGTAATCACTAAATAATCCATTGGACTCACCTTCCTTTCATTTTTACAACTAGCGCATTATATCGGCCATTTCCATGGGAAAACCGTAGCAATGCTGAATAAGAAAGCAAGAATAACTAAAAAGCGAAAAACTTTTTTATTCATACTTTTTCCCTCCTCCCTGTATTTTGTATCTACAGTATACCTCTTCTTTACTCTATTTTAAAATTAGTTAACTTTTTTCACACATTATTTTAGTTTTCTTTTTTACTATTCCTGTTACTATGATACAATATTTTTAATTGGATTTTATTATTTGTTAACTTTTTTCACGAAAAGGAGAAAATCATGCGTTATGATTTCGGAAAGGTCTATAAAGAAATACGTGAGTCAAAAGGCTTGACCCAAGAAGAGGTCTGTGGAAATGTCCTCTCAAGAACCAGCCTATCAAAGATTGAAAGTGGCAAGGCAACTCCCAAATATGAAAATATGGAGTTTCTTCTCCGGCAAATCAATATGAGTTTTGAAGAGTTTGACTATATCTGCCACCTCTATCAACCGAGCCAACGAACAGAAATCATGCAAACCTATCTCAATATGAGCTCAACCCTAGGGACTAGTGAACTCGAAAAACTATTTCAAAAATGCCAAGACTATCTCAAAACCCACCACGACCTGCCTATAGAAGAAATAAAGGATATGCTGGAAATTGTCATCCATATCCGTCAACATGGTACAGAGCAACTGTCAGACCAAGTGAAACAGATTGTCAAAAAACTTTGGGAAAAAATTGAAAAACAAGATACATGGTATGAAAATGACCTAAAAATCCTCAATACCATCCTTTTCAGCTTTCCTATTGAACACCTCCATCTCATCACTGGAAAAATCTTGCAACGCTTGGAAGTCTATAAAAACTACCAACATTTATATGACTTACGAATGGCAATCCTACTCAATCTGTCCACCATTTACTTATACCATCAAGACAAAAACATGTGTCAACAAATCTGCTATACTTTACTAGAGGACGCTAAGAACAAGAAAAGCTACGATAGGCTTGCTATCTGCTATGTCCGTATCGGGATTTGTAGGGATGAGGCTAGACTTATCCAAAAAGGTTTCTCACTTCTAGAGCTGACCGAGGAAACTTCTATGCTGTCTCATCTCAAAAAAGAAGTAGAGATCTATTACCAAGCGAAGGAAAAATAAAAAGTCGAGGGGATTCCTCGACTTTTACATATTATTTGTTCGTTATTTCTTAATACCAGCCGTTGTTAAGCCAGAAGTTTTTAGCAGCTGTCCATGAACCGTAACGTCCTGCAACGTAGGCATCTGCTACACGTTCTTGGTTTTCAGCTGAGTAGTCACCGTTCAAGTATGAATCTGTCAATTGGTAACGTCCGATATAACGTCCGTTTGTAGCTGTGTAGCTACCGCCTGATTCTTTTTGGGCGATCCATTCTTTAGCTTCTGCTTCAGATCCGCTTACAGTTGAAGCAACTGTTTCTTCTGCTACTGTTTCGCTTACTACTGGAGTTTCTTCCTCTACCTCTGTAGTTTCTGTCACTGTGGCTGAAACAGTTTCGTCTTGAGCTGCTGGAGCTTCATAAGTCGTTGAAGCTGGTGCTACTGGCGCTACAGGGCCATCGATAACCAACTCTTGACCAACATAAATCAAATGAATGTTGTCAATGTGGTTGTTTTCTGCCAATTTCTCAACTGTTGTGTTGTGAGTTTCAGCGATTTCTGAAAGTGTATCACCTTCTTTAACTGTGTAAGTTGATGATTCTTGAGCAGATACAAATGATGGAGCAAATACTGCAAACAAGGCAGCTACTCCTGCAAGAGTTGTTTTAATCTTTTTAGTTGTTGATTTCATATTTGAAAATTCTCCTTCTTTCTATAGTTCTATCATACCCTTTAAATATTACCGTTTCTTGACACTTTTATGTAGAAATATTACAAAATTATTTTTTATTTCCCTAAATAAGGTATTTTTTGTCATAAAAGATGCTGTTTTATGCTATTTGTAGTGTAAAAAGGTTTTCATCCACAATTAAAGCCAAGACCTTCATTCTTTGATATAATAGAGATAAGAATTTTTATAAGGGGAAACTGATGAAATCACTTCGTTTTCAATCTGTCTTTGATATCATCGGACCAGTTATGATTGGCCCATCTAGTAGCCATACAGCTGGTGCTGTTCGTATTGGGAAGATTGTCTCTTCCATTTTTGATGATACTCCGACAGAAGTCGAATTCCAACTTTTTAACTCATTTGCCAAGACCTATCGTGGTCACGGGACAGACCTAGCCCTTGTTGCAGGTATTTTGGGCATGGATACAGATGATCCTGAAATCCCAAATAGTCTGGAGATTGCCCACAAGCGCGGTATTAAGATTGTCTGGACTATTCAGAAAGACAGCAATGCTCCTCACCCAAATACCACTAAAATTACCGTCAAAAATGCCCACAAGACCATCAGCGTGACTGGTATTTCTATCGGTGGAGGGAATATTCAGGTCACCGAACTCAATGGCTTTGCCGTCTCTCTCAATATGAATACACCGACTATCATCATTGTTCATCAAGATATTCCAGGTATGATTGCCCTCGTAACGGAGGCCCTTTCTCGCTATGATATCAATATCGCCCAGATGAACGTTACTCGTGAAAAAGCTGGTGAAAAAGCCATTATGATTATCGAAGTCGACAGTCGCAACTGTGATGAGGCTATCGAAGAAATTCGAAAAATCCCTCATCTCCACAATGTCAATTTCTTTAAATAGGAGGAAGCATGTTTTATTCTATCAAAGAATTGGTCGAGCAAGCAGATCTGGACTTTCAAGGAAATGTCGCAGAACTCATGATTACAACAGAGTTTGAATTGACCGGTCGCGAACGTGAAGAAGTCCTCCTTCTCATGGAACGCAATCTGGAAGTCATGAAAGCTTCTGTCCAACTTGGCCTTAATGAAAATAAATCTCGTAGTGGCCTGACAGGTGGAGATGCTGCCAAATTGGATCACTACATAAAAAACGGAAAAACTCTGTCAGATTACACGATTCTCTCTGCTGCCCGAAATGCTATCGCAGTCAATGAGCACAATGCAAAAATGGGCTTGGTCTGCGCTACTCCGACCGCTGGAAGTGCTGGCTGTCTGCCTTCCGTTCTCACTGCTGCGATTGAAAAATTAGACCTCAGCCACGAGCAACAGCTGGATTTCCTCTTTGCTGCGGGTGCCTTTGGATTAGTTATCGCAAACAATGCCTCTATCTCGGGTGCTGAGGGTGGGTGTCAGGCCGAAGTTGGTTCGGCCTCTGCCATGAGTGCTGCCGCCTTGACTCTAGCTGCAGGTGGAACACCTTATCAGGCCAGTCAAGCCATTGCCTTTGTCATTAAAAATATGCTGGGCCTCATCTGTGACCCTGTTGCCGGCTTGGTTGAAGTGCCCTGTGTCAAACGCAATGCCATGGGAGCTAGCTTTGCCTTCATCGCAGCAGACATGGCCTTGGCAGGTATCGAATCTAAAATCCCTGTGGATGAAGTTATCGATGCCATGTATCAAGTTGGAGCAAGCATGCCAACTGCCTTTCGTGAAACAGCTGAAGGTGGACTCGCAGCCACTCCTACTGGTCGTCGCCTCCAAAAAGAAATTTTCGGAGAATAAGCTTATCAAATAGGAGAAACCATGACCTCTATCACAGCTATCTTTTTCGATCTGGATGGAACCCTCGTTGACAGTTCTATCGGGATTCACAATGCCTTTACTCATACTTTTAAAGAGCTGAAGGTGCCTAGCCCTGATGCCAAAACTATTCGTGGTTTTATGGGACCGCCTCTTGAAAGTAGTTTTGCGACCTGCCTGCCCAAAGAACAAATTTCTGAAGCCGTGCAGATATACCGTTCTTACTATAAGGAGAAAGGCATCCATGAAGCTCAGCTCTTCCCTCATATTGTAGACTTGCTTGAGAAGTTATCGAGCAATTATCCTCTCTACATCACCACGACAAAAAACACTCCAACTGCTCAGGATATGACTAAAAACTTGGGAATCCATCATTTCTTTGATGGCATTTATGGTTCCAGCCCTGAAGCACCCCATAAGGCAGATGTCATTCGCCAAGCCTTGCAGACACATCAACTAGCCCCTCAACAAGCCATCATCATCGGTGATACCAAGTTTGATATGCTGGGAGCTCAAGAAACAGGCATTCAGAAATTAGCCGTCACTTGGGGATTTGGAGAGCAGGCAGATCTACTAAACTATCAACCTGATTATATCGCCCACAAACCCTTAGACGTTTTGGCGTATTTTCAATAACATAAGGGAGACTAGGCAAAAACTCCATTTCAGAAGAAAATAAAGTAATACTCAATGAAAATCAAAGAGCAAACTAGGAAACTAGCCGCAAGTTACTCAAAACACTGTTTTGAGGTTGTGGATAGAACTGACGAAGTCAATAACCATACCTACGGCAAAGCGACGTTGACATAGTTTGAAGAGATTTTCGAAGAGTATAAGTCTCTACATAACAAAACGCATACTACCAAGTTTTTTGTACTGACCCCAAAAAGTTGGACAAATAATTATTGAAAGGATTTAGTTCTGTACTGCACAGGACTAAGTCCTTTTAGTTTTACCTTAATTCTCTTATTATTGTAATAATCAATATAGTCTATAATAGCTTGTTCCAATTGATTAAGTGATTTATTTGAAAACTTCTCTAAGCTATATCCTTGTTTTCTAAGCTTATAGATTTGAACTTTATCATCATAAGTTAATTTCATAATAAAAACACCCCAAAAGTTAGATTTTTTCTGTCTAACTTTTGGGGTGCAGTACATAATATGCGTTTTCTTTTTTATTCAACATGGGTTGTTTGATTGGCAAAGGCGATAATGGCTTGTTTCAACTCATCTCCTCTGAGAGTTCGGAACTCTTCAATCTTTTGATCGATGGCTTCTAGAGGCATGACATTAACCTTACCAACGAAAATCTTATCCATAACTTGGTTATCAACAAGTTCGGTTGATACCAAGAGTTCCTCGTAGAGTTTTTCACCTGGACGGATTCCAACTTCAACAATTGGAATTTCACTTTCGGTGTGTCCACTTAGAAGCACCATTTTCTTAGCTAAGTCATAAATCTTGACTGGTTTGCCCATATCAAGGATAAAGACTTCCCCATCCTTGGCATAAGCACCAGCATGGATAACCAAACGGCTAGCTTCTGGAATGGTCATAAAGTAACGAGTCATGCGGAAGTCTGTCACCGTTACAGGCCCACCTTCAGCAATCTGACGTTCAAAGACTGGTATGACACTACCACGGCTACCAAGAACATTTCCAAAACGAACTGCACAGTAGGTCGATTGGCTACGTTGGTTAAAGCCAGTGACAATCAATTCCGCCACGCGCTTGGTTGCTCCCATAACATTTGGTGGATTAACCGCCTTATCTGTCGAAATCATAACCATCTTAGGTACTTTGGCTTCATCAACAGCCTTAGCAACATTGTAAGTTCCACGGATATTGTTTTTGAAGGCTTCTTTTGGATTGCGCTCCATCATAGGAACATGCTTGTGAGCAGCCGCATGATAAACAATAGCTGGCTTGTACTGCTCAAAGACTTGCAACAAACGGTCATAGTCTTGAATGTCTGCGATAACTGGCACATAATCAATCCCTTGGAACTTACGAATCAGTTCATGATAAACAAGGTAGATTGAGTTTTCCCCATGACCGAGCAAGACGATGCGTTCAGGATTGAAGCGACTAACTTGGCGACAGATTTCAGAACCGATTGAACCACCAGCCCCTGTGACTAATATGGTCTTACCTGTCAGTTCTGCGCCCAGACGCGATTCGTCAAGACGAATTTCCTGACGGCCCAAAAGGTCTATGATATCAATTTTTTGGAACCCAGTACCTGCTTGGTGAAGTCCTTGAACAACAGTTTCAACATTAGGCATCTTGTAACATTTGACATCCAGCTTATTACACATCTGCAAGATACGTTCATATTCTGACGGATCAAGTGACGGAATCGCAACGATAACACGCTCGATTTGATGGCGTTTAGCCAATTCAGGCAGATTGTCATAAGAGCCCAAAACAGGGATTCCACCAAGTTTTTGGCCCTTTTTCTTAGCATCCTTATCCAAAATACCGACAAGTTCCAAATCACTGGTTGGATGTTGGTAGCTATCCATAAAGAGGGCCCCACCATCACCAGCACCAATCAAGAAGGTTCGACGATGTTCTCCATCACCACTACCTTTTTTGCGTCTGGAATAGATTAACTGCCAAGTAATCCGTGGCAATAAAATCAAGAAGGTACTCAACAAGATAAAGAGAATGATGAAACGGATGGAGAAGAGTGGCAAGAAGGCATAGCAGATACTATATGACAAGACGCTGCTCGCAGTCACACCAAAAAAGATTTTCATGAAATCCGTAATCTTGCTGTAACGACTAATACTAGCGTTCAAGCCCCAAAATGCAATCATAAATTGATAAAACAAGAAGGCCAAACTCGTATAGATAATGTAGTCAACAGGTGCTGGATTAATCAAGCCGTAAAATAAGATATAAGATACAATGATGGAAACCACCATACTCAAAATATCAAATACTCCCCAGAAAACCTGTTTTTGTTGTTTATTTAAAATTTCCACCAGATCAATCACATAATCTGTGAGTTTTTTATTCATAGAAATTTACTCCTCCTTAAAAGAGCTGAATAGTTATATTGTTATTATAACACTTTTTATCCCGTTTACGATTTGCTACAATCTTTTACTTGCTTTTTCGTAACAGTTTCATAAAAATAAACTGTCTGACAAATCCTGGACAAAGGGCAACAACCATCTGAATGGCAACACTCTTGGCATATTCCAGATAAGAAATTTGTCCTCTCTTCAGCATGCGCTGACGAGCTTGACGATAGAGTTTGAGGTAACGCAGTCCCCCACGACGCTCAAACATCCCTGCTCCGACACGAACCTGACACAAGATTTGATCGAGGTTGCCAGTCTTGGCTCCTGCAGCAATCATATTAAGCCAGAGGAGGTCATCCTCCATATAAAGGCCATCCTCATAGTTGCCTGACTTGAGAACCATATCCTTCTTAAACATAACAGTCATGTGGTTAAAGGCACTTCTCATCCTTTGATAAGCCACAATATCTGCATGTTGAGTCGGAACACGACGGTAAGAAACAATCTCATCAGGATTGTCAATAAATTCTGCAATATGGCCACCTAATAAGTCGAGGTTGTCCTTCTTCATTAGCTGAACCTGTTTCTCAAAACGATCTGGAACAGCGATATCGTCCGTATCCATACGGGCAATAATATCATACTGACACTGCAAAACCCCCTGTCGAAGAGCCAGACCCAAACCTCGATTCTGCTCAAGAGGATAGCGTTTCACTGGAATATCAGACTCAGCTTCCACCTGGTCTAATACCTGATAGAGCTCAGGAGTCAAAGGCCCATCCTCAACCAGAACCAATTCGCTCGGTTTCAGGGTCTGATTTTGAATACTTTTTATGGCATCTCTCAAAAATATCGGATTTTCCTTTACATAGACCGACATCAAGACGCTGATTTTTTGCTTTTCAAGCACAGTTTTTCTCCAATATATAGATTTCCTTCCACTATTTTATCATAATTTTCAAGACTTTCCTATTTTTATCTTGAAAGCCCAAAACCTTACTTGACATTATAGGGAAAAAGCCTTAAAATAAGCTGTTATTAAAATCAGCTAGAAGAGGTATTATATGAAAAAGCAATCACTCTTTTTTGTTCCAGGAATTATCCTGATTGGTGTTTCCTTGCGGACTCCTTTTACTGTTTTACCCATTATTTTGGGAGATATTTCGCAAGGTCTAGGAGTAGAAGTTAGTTCGCTTGGTATCTTGACCAGCCTTCCTCTCCTTATGTTTACCCTCTTCTCGCTATTTTCTACCCGACTGGCTCAGAAAATTGGCTTAGAACATCTCTTTACCTACAGCCTCTTCTTCTTGACTATCGGTTCTCTGATTAGACTAATCAATCTGCCCCTGCTCTATCTAGGAACCTTGATGGTTGGGGCAAGTATCGCAGTCATCAATGTTCTGCTTCCTAGTCTCATCCAAGCCAATCAACCAAAGAAGATTGGTTTTCTGACCACCTTATATGTAACCTCTATGGGGATTGCAACGGCTCTGGCTTCCTATCTAGCTGTGCCCATTACACAAGCCAGTTCTTGGAAAGGACTTATCATCCTCCTCACCCTGCTCTGCCTAGCAACTTTTTTGGTCTGGCTGCCTAATCACCGCTATAATCACAGACTGGCTCCGCAAACCAAACAAAAAAGCAAAACAAAGGTTATGCGTAATAAACAGGTCTGGGCAGTGATTGTCTTTGCAGGTTTTCAATCCTTGCTCTTTTACACAGCTATGACCTGGCTACCTACAATGGCCATCCACGCAGGCCTATCCAGTCACGAAGCTGGCTTGCTGACTTCTATCTTCTCTCTGATTAGCATTCCTTTTTCAATGACCATCCCAAGTCTGACAACCAGCTTATCAACTCGCAACCGTCAGCTCATGCTCACTCTGGTTTCACTAGCTGGTGTGGTCGGCATTTCCATGCTCTTTTTCCCAGTCGGTAATTTCTTTTACTGGCTTGCCATCCATCTCCTCATCGGAACCGCAACCAGTGCCCTCTTCCCTTATCTCATGGTCAACTTTTCACTCAAGACAAGCGCCCCTGAAAAGACAGCCCAATTGTCTGGTCTATCTCAAACAGGAGGCTATATCCTAGCAGCCTTTGGACCAACGCTATTTGGTTACAGTTTTGACCTTTTCCACTCTTGGGTACCAGCTGTAGCTGCCCTCTTACTCGTCGATATCCTGATGACTGTGGCCCTCTTTACAGTGGACAGAGCTGATAAAATCCTCTAAAAGCCAAATTTCAAGCCCAAGTTAGCTAGTAAGAAAAGACCCTCTGGAAAACTTGTGTTGCGTGTTCTATGGATTGTTTCATAGGAAGTCTAATAAACCGCTAAGTTTTCCTTAGCGGTTGTTTTTTACTGTTTTTATAAGTATTTGAAAGGCTTCTAAAAGTTGTTCCTGTGTTTTTTGTGGAAGTTGGACTAATTGATTCGCTAATGATTCTAGTTGCGGATTTTGAGAAGTAATACGGCTCTCAAATAGTTCAGATGGTGAGATATCCAGAGCTGTAATGATTTTCTCTAAAGTATCAATTTTAATATTTGACCCCTTGGTTTCAAGATTAGAAATATAATCAATACCAACACCAGCTTTTTCGCTGAGATTTTGTTGGCTTAATTTTCTTTCTTTTCGTATAAGTCGTATGCGCTGACCTATATACTTTTGTAAATGAATGGATGTCATAACTTACCTCGTTTCAATACCATAATACAAGGAAGCTAGCTATAAAATAACCCGTTTGTAGACTAAAAAAAGGAAATATATTGCCTATAGAATATAAAAATGATAAAATAGAAGTGTATAAGAAAATGATTAGTTCATAATCAATTGTATTTTCTATCAGTTATTAAAGGAGAAAATGATGAAGAAACTGAAAACCCTAACAACTTCAACAGCTATTGCGCTTGCGTC
>NZ_JUUO01000089.1 GCF_001074975.1 Streptococcus pseudopneumoniae
GTACTCAAGTACAGCCTGCGGCTAGTTTCCTAGTTTGCTCTTTGATTTTCATTGAGTATAAGATGTGATATCGTGAAAATCGTTAGGGCATTTTATATAGAATATACATGGGAATGGGGCTTACTCCCATTCCCATATTTAATAGAAAAAGAGGAACTCAATGTTACATTATACAAAAGAAGACTTGATTGAATTGGGTGCAGAAATCACTACACGTGAAATCTACCAACAACCTGATGTATGGAAAGAAGCTTTTGAAGCCTATCAAGCAAAGCGTGAAGCAATTGCAGCCTTCCTACAAGGGATTGCTGATAAACATGACTATATCAAGGTTATCTTGACAGGTGCTGGGACTTCTGCCTATGTTGGAGATACCTTGGTACCTTACTTTAAAGAAGTTTACGATGAGCGTAAATGGAACTTTAATGCTATTGCGACAACTGATATCGTAGCTAATCCACAAACTTATTTGAAAAAAGATGTAGCAACTGTTTTGGTATCATTTGCACGAAGTGGGAACTCACCTGAGAGTGTAGCAACAGTTGACTTGGCTAAGACCTTGGTTGATGAACTTTATCAAGTGACCATCACCTGTGCTGCTGAAGGAAAATTAGCTCTTCAAGCACATGGTGATGACCGCAACCTCTTACTCTTGCAACCAACTGCTTCTAACGATGCTGGCTTTGCTATGACATCAAGCTTTACGTCGATGATGTTGACAGCGCTATTGGTATTTGATCCGACAGACTTTGCAGTTAAATCTGAGCGTTTTGAAGTATTGTCAAGCCTTGCACGCAAAGTCCTTGACAATGTAGCAGATGTCAAAGAGTTGGTTGACCTCGACTTTAACCGAGTTATCTATCTTGGCGCTGGTCCTTACTTTGGACTTGCTCATGAAGCTCAGCTCAAGATTTTGGAACTGACAGCTGGTCAAGTAGCGACTATGTATGAAAGCCCAGTTGGCTTCCGTCACGGTCCAAAATCTTTGATCAATGAAGATACTGTAGTTTTGGTCTTTGGTTCTACAACAGACTATACTCGTAAGTACGACCTAGACTTGGTTCGTGAAGTTGCAGGCGATCAAATTGCTCGTCGTGTTGTTCTCTTGAGTGATCAAGCCTTTGGACTTGAAAATGTCAAAGAAGTCGCACTTGGCTGCGGTGGCGTTTTAAATGATGTTTACCGTGTATTCCCATACATCGTTTATGCTCAACTCTTTGCCCTATTGACTTCACTTAAGGTAGAAAATAAACCAGATACACCGTCTCCTACAGGTACAGTAAACCGTGTGGTACAAGGTGTGATCATCCACGAATATCAAAAGTAAGACAGTATTTATGAATTCTTGATATGAGGATTTGTAAATTATCAGATAAACCATGGATTGTCAAGGTGCTTTCTATGGTTTGTTTGCTTGAGAGAAATAGTAAAAGGAGAACAGAATGAAAGCATACACAGAGCGTGTATTTGGAAATGTTGAGGGCAAGGATGTCTTGGCCTATCGCTTTGAGACGGACGGTGGTTACCAACTTGAGGTTATGACTTATGGTGCGACCATCCTGCGCTATGTTACCCCTGACAAGGCTGGAAATTTTGCCAATGTTATCTTGGGCTTTGATGACTTTGATAGCTATGTAGGCAATAGTCCAAAGCATGGAGCTAGCGTAGGTCCTGTGGCAGGACGTATTGCAGGTGCGACCTTTGAGCTCAATGGCAAGACCTATGACCTTGAAGTCAACAATGCTAGTAACTGTAACCACAGTGGTTCAACTGGTTGGGATTCCAGCTTGTTTGAACTAGTTGAAGTGAGCGACCATGGCTTGATCCTCTACACAGAGCGTACAGATGGGACAGGAGGGTTTCCTGGGAACCTCAAGATTTGGATTAGCTACTATTTTGAAGAAACAGGTGCCTATGAAATCAGCTACAAGGTAACGACAGATCAGGATACGCTGGTCAATCCAACCAACCACAGTTATTTCAACTTGTCTGGTGATTTCACGCAGACGATTGACCGTCATGTCTTCCAACTAAACACAGAGGGCATTTACCCAATCGCTCCCGATGGTGTTCCTGCAAAAACTCCAGACGCCAATCGTGATGCGGTTAAACACATCTACAATGGTTCCTTGTTGAAAGATATCTTTGCAGAAGAAGATGAGCAAATCAAACTTGTATCTGGTTTGGACCACCCATTTGCTCTTCCTGCAGGCCATGACAATGCTGGATTCCTTTATGACCAAAATTCAGGTCGCTTCCTGCTTTTCAAGACAGAGGCCCCTTGCTTTGTAGTCTACACAGCAAACTTTGTGGATGAGAGTGTCATCATAGGAGGTCAGCCAATGATTCAGCACAATGGTATTGCACTTGAAGCGCAAGCTTTACCAGATGCCATTCACAGTGACCTCAAAGACCAAGTCATTCTCAAAGTTGGTCAAACCTTCACAAGTAAGACGCGTTATGAGCTTGTTGTGAAATAAAGGATGAAGTTTCTACTTTTGGGGTGAATAGCATTTGCTTTATAACATTAGTAGAACTGGGCAAAAAGTAGGAAAATATGATATAATTTAATGTTGAAAATACCTGTCCTATCTATAGGATAAAAGGAGAAAAAAATGAAGAAAATTGTATTTGCTAGCGCCTTGGCTTTGACCTTGGCTGGAGCAGTTTTGACAAATGATGTTTTTGCTAATGACAGATTAGTGGCAACACAATCTGCTGATGGTAGAAATGAAAATGTTTTGAGTTCAGAAGTGTTAAATCCTTCTAGTGGCAACGTTTTAGTTGGGATTAAGGGAGAATTTTTAACCCCAGATAAACAAGCTATTTTGGATGCGATTAATAAGATTCGTAAGGAAGCAGCTGATGAAGGTTTGGTAGATAAGTATGTCCCTATCAAATGGTCTACTGATCTTGAGAAAACTGCTTTTGTACGCGCTACTGAGGTGTCAGTAACTCTGAAACCTGAGCGTCTTTCTACGAAAGAAATCTGGACTGCTTTTCCATCTAGTAATAATATAAGAGGAGAAGCTTTAGATGTGAACTATGAAGGTTTTCTAAAAGCAATTGAAAACTGGCATGCTGAGAAGGCGAATTATGTAGCGAAAAAGAAGGGTGGAACATCTAAAGAATTTACAGGTTATTATGAGGTTCTGATCAATTCTAAATTTACCTATGTGGGGCTTGCGGCTTTTAGAAATGCAGCTAGTTCTCAGAAAGTGGCAACGATTTCTATAGCTTTAGGTGATGATGCTTCTTCAGAGGAATTGGCTGGTGGATATGGTTCTGCTATTCAGTATACAGAAGTGACTGCATCAAACCTTTCAACAGTTAAAAGTAAAGCTACAGTTGTAGAAAAATCGTTGAAAGATTTTAGAACATCTACATCTAGTCAGTCTGGCTGGGTGAAGTCTAATGGAAAATGGTATTTTTATGAGTCTGGTGATGTGAAGACAGGCTGGGTAAAAACAGGTGGTAAATGGTACTATCTGAATGATTTAGGTGTCATGCAGACTGGATTTGTAGAAGTTGATGGAGCATGGTATTTCCTTGATAGTTCTGGCGCGATGTTTACAGGTTGGGGAACAGATGGTAGCAGATGGTTCTACTTTGATGGTTCAGGAGCTATGAAGACAGGATGGTACAAGGAAAATGGTACTTGGTATTATCTTGATCAATCAGGTGTCATGAAGACAGGTTGGTTTAAAGTAGGCAAGTACTGGTACTATGCATATGGTTCAGGAGCTTTGGCAGTCAGCACAACGACACCAGATGGTTATCGTGTAAATGGTAATGGTGAATGGGTTAACTAGGTTGAAGATAGCAAATTATAGGTAAAGTATTTATCTTATACTCAATGAAAATCAAAGAGCAAACTAGGAAACTAGCCGCAGGCTGCTCAAAACACTGTTTTGAGGTTGCAGATAGAACTGACGAAGTCAGCTCAAAACACTGTTTTGAGGTTACAAATAGAACTGACGAAGTCAGTAACATATACCTACGGAAAGGCGACGCTGACGTGGTTTGAAGAGATTTTCGAAGAGTATTACTTAGGAAAAAGAATGAACGATAAGAAAGAGGTTGATGACGAACATTGACCTCTTTTTGTTAGAATATAGGCTTCGAGTTGTCTGGCTTGACTTTCTTGATGGAAGTTATATAATAGTTGTAACTATAATAATTACAATAAAAAAGAGGGCCATTTATGACTTATGAATACAAGAGCCACATTTATTTAGCAGAGGCCGTTTTAAATGTAAAGGATTTGGCAAGTCAAACAGCCTTTTATCAGCAAGTGCTTGGTTTAGAAATCTTGTCTCAAACTGAGATAGAGACCGTTCTAGGACTTGGTGGAAAAGCCTTGGTCTACCTGATTCAAGCACAAGAGAGCGGTGAAGTAAGGGAACATTATGGCCTTTACCATCTGGCTATTCTCTTGCCGACACGCAAGGCTTTGGCGGATGTCTTGAAACACCTGACAGATTTACAGATTCCTCTTGTCGGCGGTGCAGACCATGGTTACAGTGAAGCTATTTACTTGGAGGATTTGGAGGGAAATGGCATTGAACTCTATCGAGATAAGCCTGTTTCCACATGGGATATTCGAGAAGATGGACGCATTATCGGAGTGACGGAAGCCCTTGCGGCGCAGGACATCTATGAGTTGGAGGAAAGAGTAGAGCCTTTTATCCTAGCAGATGGTACGAGAATGGGGCATATTCATCTTTCCGTCAAGGATAGTCGAAAGTCCAGTCAGTTTTATCAAAAGGTGTTAGGGTTAGAGGATAAATTCACTGTGCCTAGCGCTAGTTGGATTGCGGCTGGAGACTATCATCATCATTTAGCAGTCAACGAATGGGGAGGAAAAGGTCTGTCTCCGCGTAAGCAAGGCTTGCCAGGTTTGGCCTACTATGTCATTGAAGTCGCACATAAAGAAGAACTGTTAACGATTGCTAAACGAGCACAAGAAGTTGATGCAGCAATCAAGTGGCTGACATCTAGCCAGCTGGAAATCACAGATTCAGACGGAATCGTGACCCGTATTCGTTTAGCAAGGTAAAATTAGGAATTTCTATCGAGTTATCCATATAGCTAATTTGCCTTTTGAGAAGTCTTTGATAACAGAACTGCGTTGGATGGACGAGAATTTTGACAAAGGAGCTGATTAGAGATATAATGAAGAAAAATCGAGCAAGGAAAAAGAAATGACAAACTCAAAGTATATTACTCGTCTGAAACGTTCAGAGGGCCAGTTGCGTGGAATTCAAAAGATGATTGAAGAGGATCGTGACTGTGCTGATATTGTGACGCAATTGACAGCTGTGAAATCTAGTGTGGAGCGCGTGATTGAGATGATCATTACTGAAAACCTTACTGAATGTATCAACCAGCCGCTAGATAATCCTGAAGCTCAAAAGGAACGCCTAGAAAAGGCTATCCGATACTTGATTAAACGGAAATAAACTAATTTTTACCACGATAGTTGCAAAGATCTATCTACTATTAGAATAGTTTAATGTGAATCAAGATAGGTTAGTAAAAAGTCTTTAAAATTAAAAAACGCATAGTATTAGGTGTTGAAAAACCTTGATACTATGCGTTTTATTGTGGGAAGAGTTATACTCTTCGAAAATCTCTTCAAACCACGTCAGCTTCACCTTGCCGTAGGTATATGTTACTGACTTCGTCAGTTCTATTTGTAACCTCAAAACAGTGTTTTGAGCAACCTGCGGCTAGTTTTCTAGTTTGCACTTTGATTTTCATTGAGTATTACTTCATTTTCTCTTGAAATTGATTTTTGCCTAGTTTCGTTTGCTTATTCTACTTGACCAGGCCAAGCATTCATCCCACCTTCTACATTGGTAACGGTAAGGCCTTGGGCACTGAGAAATTGACAAGCAGATGCAGAGCGCACTCCACCTTGACAGATGACATGGTATGTATGGTCAGGTTTGAGTTCTTTGTAGCCTTGCTCCAAGGTACTTAGCGGAAAATTTTTGGCACCTGGTGCATGGACTGCTTGGAATTCATGCGCTTCACGGACATCGATAAGTTCTAGATTTTCATTTTGATATTTTTCATAAAAGTCAGCCATGCTGATATTAGTTACCATATTCTACTCCTTCTGGGTTAGCCATTTTGTATAGTGAATAAGCGCCGTCAAGATTTTGGACGGCAAATCCAGCTTGCTTGAGGATACGCTCTGCGATATAGCTGCGCAAACCACTGTGGCAGCTGACGATGTAGGCTTGGTTCTTGTCTAGTTCGTCCAAGCGTTCCCGTAGTTCGTTTAGGGGAATGTGGATGGTGTCGACTTTGAGTCGACCACTTTGGAATTCGCCACTTGTCCGTACATCTAGGAACTTCTTGCCCTTAGCTAGTTCGTCTTCGAGCTGGTACCATTGAATATTGTCGCTAAGGCCTTCGATAAGATTCAAGGATGCGTAGCCCAGCATATTGACGGGATCCTTGGCAGAGCCAAATGGTGGCGCATAGGTGAACTCCAATTCTGGTAAGTCAAAGACGGTGAGATTTCCCTTGATAGCAGTTGCCAGGATATCGATTCGCTTGTCAACACCTTTCTTCCCAACTCCTTGGGCACCATAGATTTTTCCAGTGGTTGGGTCAAAGAGGAGCTTCAATGTCATATCAGTAGCGCCAGGATAATAACCAGCGTGGTCTTTACCGCTGACATGAAGTGCCTTGTAAGGAAGTTGATTCATGCTAAGGATACGCTCGCTGAGACCAGTCGAAGCAGCTGTCATATCAAAGGCACGAACGATAGCAGTGCCGATACTGCCCTTGTTGGTACGACCGAGTCCTGCGATGACGTCCGCGACTTGGCGTCCCTGACGATTGGCAGGAGAAGCGAGAGAGATGAGAGCGTCTTGGCCCGTAATCTCTTGCTTGACGATGATAGCGTCACCAACAGCAAAAATATCTTTTTGGCTGGTTTCGTAATGTTCATCGACCAGAATCCCACCACGGAGTCCCAGTTCAATTCTCGCAGCTTTAGCCAGTCCGTTTTCTGGTTCAACACCGACAGAAAGGATGGTGAGGTCGGAAGTGATCTTTTGACCGTTTTCGAGAACGATGATTTTTCCTTGGTCTTCAAATCGAGTTGCTGACTGAGAAGTGATAAGGCGAACGCCGTTTTTAACCAATTCTGCTTGGACAAAGGCTGCCATTTCTTGATCTAATGGTGGCAAGACATGGGGTGCTTTCTCAACGATAGTAACTTGCAATCCACGTTTCGCCAGATTTTCAACCATTTCAAGCCCGATAAAGCCTGCACCGATAACGACAGCTTCTTTTGGATGATTGTCCAAGGCTGCCATAATTTCATCAAGATCGGGAACATTGCGGAGCGTGTATGCATTCTTAGCTTCTTCCAAGCCTTCAATGGTAGGAACAAATGGTTTAGCTCCTGGGGAGAGGATTAACTTGTCATAGCTTTCAGTGAATTCTTGTCCATTGTGCCGCACTGTCACAGTGTGTTCTGCTGGCGAAATCTGGATGACCTCGTGAAATGGTCGCACATCCAGATTAAAGCGTGCCTTGAGACTTTCAGGAGTTTGGACCAATAAACTATCACGTTTTGCAATTTCTCCTGAAACATAGTAAGGAAGCCCACAGTTTGCAAAGGAAACAAAGGGACCTTTCTCAAAAATAGTGATTTCAGCGTCTTCCATGAGACGTCTGAGACGGGTTGCTGCTGACATTCCGCCTGCAACTCCCCCGACAATGATAATTTTCATCTTCCTTCTCCTTTATACATCTAGATGACTTTACCTGTCCAAGCGCTCATACCGCCTCGGACATTGATGACATCATAGCCTTTTTTCTTTAGCTTTTTCGCAGCCATCTTACTACGTACACCAGAATGACAAATGACATAAAGTGTTTCTTTTGTCGCTGGTTTGTAGGAACCAATTTCGGTTAGAGGAACATTTTTTGCATTTTTGATATGAGCTCTACGAAATTCCATCGGCGTCCGAACATCCAGTAGCTGAATCGGTTCCTTGAGTTTAGCTTCTAACTCGCTGGTAGAAATACTGTCAATTTTTGTAAATAAGTGAAACATAGGCACCTCCAAATATACCCTTATGGGGTATATTAAACCATGAAGTCAAGCTTTTGTCAAGCAAGTTGTTTTGAGAGACTGGAAAGAAGTCCTAGGCCAGCTTATTATTGAACTTTCAAAGTCTTTTTGATATGATGGGCTTAAAGTAAGTGTGAGGTATAAAGATGACCAGTGAATACCAGAAAATGATTGCAGGAGAGTTTTACCGTCCATCGGACCCAGAACTGAGAGTCTTGGCTCAGGTTTCTCGCCAAAAACAGGCTGCCTTTAACAAGGAAGAAGATCCCTTGAAAAGGACGGAGATTATCAAAAGTTGGTTTGGTTCAACTGGGCAAAATCTCTATGTCAATCCACGACTGGTAGTCGATTATGGAGTCAATATCCATCTAGGGGAAAATTTTTATTCCAATTGGAACTTGACCATGCTGGATGTTTGTCCGATTCGCATCGGGGACAATGCTATGATTGGCCCCAACTGCCAGTTTCTAACACCTCTTCATCCACTGGATCCAAAGGAACGTAATTCAGGTGTGGAATACGGCAAGCCCATCACCATTGGAGACAATTTCTGGGCTGGAGGTGGCGTCATTGTCCTTCCTGGAGTGACGCTAGGTAATAACGTTGTTGCAGGAGCTGGGGCTGTGATTACCAAATCTTTCGGTGATAATGTTGTCCTAGCTGGAAATCCTGCGCGTGTGATTAAGGAGATACCTGTGAAATAGAAGTAAAAAGGAACAACGGGGCTTGTTTCTTTTTTGTAGGTTTCATCATCTTTTACCAAGCCCACATTTACCTACTCTATCTCTTAGCAAGTCTCCTTCATTAAGAAGTTTTAAAGCATCTCGTAACTGGGATTTTTTTTTGATGCAATAAGTGCTAGTGTAGGAGAGAGTTTTTCTAGATGAGTAGATGATGTCAACGATTTTTCTATTTATTTTCAGTCAAAGATGATATAATAGTAAGGTCGCAAACACTAGACTGCGCAGGCAGGAGGTGATCTTATGTGCGTTTTCATCGAACTTGTCTTGCTACCAATTCTTGCTGGTATACTAGCGAATGTCTTATCGGAGTGGCTTATCCGATTTGTAGCAAGCAAATGCGACAAGAAAAAGAAATAGCCTGAGCGCCTTGAGCAAGCGCAAAAAAACACCACTGGCGGCAACCGGTGGTGTTTCCTTATATGCTTATTTCATCGAACTTTTAAGCAAGTCCATTGTACCATTAAAAAGAGTCTTTGTCAAAAATGTTGCGATTGTATTGTTTTTCTCCTCAGTTTATCATTCTTCTCCTTGACACTCCGTCAGCTTTTGTTATAATAGTACAAAATTAGAGGAGGTAGGCTATGATTCAGAAACACGCGATTCCCATTTTAGAGTTTGATGATAATCCTCAGGCGGTCATCATGCCCAATCACGAGGGGCTGGATTTGCACTTGCCAAAGAAGTGTGTTTATGCTTTTTTAGGTGAGGAGATTGACCGCTATGCTCAGGAAGTAGGAGCAGAGTGCGTCGGCGAGTTCATTTCTGCCACCAAGACCTACCCCGTTTATGTCATGGACTACAAGGGTGAAAAAGTATGTCTAGCCCAAGCTCCTGTTGGTTCTGCCCCAGCTGCCCAGTTTATGGATTGGTTGATTGGCTATGGTGTGGAGCAGATTATTTCCGCTGGAACCTGTGGTGTGCTGGCTGATATAGAGGAAAATGCCTTTCTAGTCCCTGTTCGCGCTCTGCGTGATGAAGGAGCTAGTTATCACTATGTGGCACCTTCTCGTTATATGGAAATGCAGTCAGAGGCTATTACTGCTATTGAGCGAGTTTTGGAAGCTAGAGGGATTCCTTATGACGAAGTCATGACCTGGACCACAGACGGTTTTTACCGAGAAACGGCTGAAAAGGTGGCTTATCGCAAGAAAGAAGGCTGTGCTGTTGTGGAGATGGAGTGCTCTGCTCTTGCGGCAGTAGCCCAGCTACGTGGGGTTGTCTGGGGAGAGTTGCTCTTTACCGCAGATTCCTTAGCAGACTTGGACCAGTACGATAGTCGTGACTGGGGTTCAGAAGCTTTCGAGAAGGCCTTGGAACTCTGCCTTGAGATAGTCTCTCAGTTCTAGCTCTTCTCCTTCTTTTTATGGTACAATGGATGTATGTTATTCAAATTATTTGTGAAAAAAATTGAAAGGGCTTTGGGCGAACTTCCACCAGCTCGTCGCATCTTTTTAAGTTTCGCTGGAGTTATTTTTATAGGTTCTCTCCTTTTGAGTTTGCCTTTTGTTCAGGCAAATAGTTCGCAGGCCACTTATTTTGACCATCTTTTTACGACAGTGTCCATGGTCTGTGTGACTGGCCTTTTTACGCAACCAGTGGCTATGACCTATAATGTTTGGGGGCAGTTGATTTGTATGCTCTTGATACAGATTGGTGGTCTGGGGCTCATGACTTTTATCGGGGTCTTTTATATTCAGGGGAAGCAAAAACTCAGTCTGCGTAGTCGTGAAACCATTCAGGAGAGTTTTAGTTATGGGGAGACTCGGTCGCTGAAGGCCTTTATGCGGTCCATCTTTTTGACGACTTTTCTGGTGGAGGGCTTGGGTGCCTTCCTGCTAAGTTTCCGTTTTATTCCTGAGTTTGGCTGGGGACGAGGCATTTTTACCTCTATCTTTTTAGCCATTTCAGCCTTTTGTAATGCTGGTTTTGATAATTTTGGTAGTAGCAGTTTAGTGGCTTTTCAGACGGATCCCTTGATCAATCTGGTCATTGCTGGTTTGATTATCACAGGTGGTCTGGGATTTATGGTCTGGTTTGACTTGGCAACCCAGTTTGACAAGAAGAAAAAACGCCGTCTGCGTTTCCACACCAAGCTGGTCCTCTTCTTAACTGCAGGGATCTTGCTGTTTGGGACAGTATCCACACTCTTTACGGAGTGGCACAATCCTGGAACCATTGGCAATCTCAGTGTTCCAGAGAAAGTGCTAGTCAGCTTTTTCCAAACTGTTAGCATGAGAACGGCTGGTTTTGCTTCTATTGACTACACTCAAGCTCGGCCTGTTACTTTATTTATCTATATCTTACAGATGTTTCTCGGTGGGGCGCCTGGAGGAACAGCTGGGGGGCTCAAGATTACGACTTTCTTTGTCTTATTGGTCTTTGCGCGTAGTGAGTTGTTGGGCTTACCTCATGCCAATGTTACGCAGAGAACCATTGAGGCTCGCACAGTCCAAAAGTCCTTTAGTGTCTTCATTATCTTTTTGATGACCTTCTTGTTGGGCTTGATGTTGCTAGGAATTACGGCAGAAGGAACACCGCGATTTATCTACCTTATGTTTGAGACCATTTCAGCCCTTGCGACAGTTGGGGTAACGGCGAATCTGACACCAGAACTGGGCAAGTTAGCTCTCAGCATTGTCATGGTGCTCATGTTTATCGGCCGTATCGGTCCCTTGACCTTGTTGGTTAGTCTAGCGGATTACCAGCCTGATAAGAAAGATTTGATTCAGTATATGAAAGCAGATATTAGTATTGGATAAGAAAGGAAGAATGATGTCAGATCGTACAATTGGAATTTTAGGTTTGGGGATTTTCGGGAGTAGTGTCCTGATGGCCCTAGCCAAGCAAGATATGAATATCATTGCCATCGATGACCACGCCGAGCACATCAATCAATTTGAGCCTGTTTTGGCGCGTGGAGTTGTTGGCGATATTACAGACGAGGAACTCCTCAGAACTACAGGTATTGATACCTGTGATACGGTTGTCGTTGCAACAGGGGAAAATCTGGAGTCGAGTGTGCTTGCAGTTATGCATTGTAAGAGTCTAGGTGTACCAAGGGTTATTGCCAAGGTCAAAAGCCAGACAGCTAAGAAGGTGCTAGAAAAAATCGGTGCTGACTCGGTGATTTCACCTGAGTATGAAATGGGGCAGTCCCTAGCGCAGACCATTCTCTTTCATAACAATGTCGATGTCTTTCAGTTGGATAAAAATGTGTCTATCGTGGAGATGAAAATTCCGAGTGTTTGGGCAGGTCAAAGCCTGAGTCAGCTAGATCTACGTGGCAAATACAACCTAAATATCCTAGGATTTCGTGAACAAGAAAATTCACCGCTGGATGTCCAGTTTGGACCTAATGACCTCTTGAAGGCAGATGCCTATATCTTGGCAGTCATTAACAACCAGTATCTAGATGACTTGGCAGAACTAAATTCGTAAGGAGGGAACTTCCCTCTTTTTTTGATGTCCAAGGTAGCAGATAGAGAGAAACCAGTATCCTGATTGAGGTTAGAACCCCTTGTATTCTAGTAAAAATCCTTCAGAAGCTGGACTTTATGGTAGAATAGAAAGAAATGACAAGAGAGAGTAATACTCTTCGAAAATCTCTTCAAACCACGTCAACGTCGCCTTGCCGTGCGTATAGTTACTGACTTCGTCAGTTCTATCCACAACCTCAAAACAGTGTTTTGAGCTGACTTCGTCAGTTCTA
>NZ_JUUO01000090.1 GCF_001074975.1 Streptococcus pseudopneumoniae
AAAGGAGAAAATGATGAAGAAACTGAAAACCCTAACAACTTCAACAGCTATTGCGCTTGCGTCTGTTGGTGTGCCTGCATTTGCTCAGGAAGCAACTGTTTCAGCGCCAGTTGACACAGCAACAGCAACTGCAACCGCTGTTAATGAACCAGCTCTGGTTTCTAAACCTGTAGCTGATGCAAAACCAGAAGTGAAGAAATCTTCTGATGTCAAGCCAGCTCTTGATGCTCAAGCGTCTACTGTTAAGCAAGTTGAAGCTGAAAGTGAAACAGCAAAAGTTGAAGCTACTTCTGCTAACCAAGCTGTTACAACTACCGAAACTGCTTTGACAAGCGCTAAAGAGGACTTGAAGTCAGCGGAAGCTGTTAAAGTCAATGCTACAGAAGAAAATATCACTGCTACAAAAGCAAAACAAGATGCTAATGTAAAAGCTCAAGAAGCTAACCAAAAAGCAACTGAAGCGTCTACTGACGCCATTAAAGCGCAAACTGAAACTGTAGCAACTGAAACTGCTAACGTTGCAAGCGCAACAAGTAAGAAAGCTGAAGCGGATAAAACAGTAACCGCTAAAGAAGCGAATGTAAAATCAGCTGAAGACGCGCTAAATGGTTCAGGACTTGGCGAAGTAAAAGCCTCTCTTGCTCAAGCTGAAAAAGATATTGAACAAGCAAATGTGAATATCTCAAGCGCAACAAAAGCTGTAGAAACTGCTAAGAAAGCAGATAGCAACCGCGCAGATGCCATTAAACAAGCTGAAAACAATGTGAATGTCAAAAATGATGCATTGAAATTAGCTAAAGAAATGATGGA